>NZ_JBHWVJ010000064.1:0-43087 GCF_042736725.1 Streptomyces sp. NPDC060028
CGAGGTGCCGTGCCGGGCGCCGCGACGCGGTGAACCTTTCCGGTCACAGCACTAGATGCAGCCCCTGCGCCGTAGGTGGGTGAACATCGCGACGCCCGAACCCGCCACCAGGACGAGGAAGGCCGGCCAGGCCCAAACGAATTTGGT
This sequence comes from Streptomyces sp. NPDC060028, assembly GCF_042736725.1. NCBI lineage: Bacteria > Bacillati > Actinomycetota > Actinomycetes > Kitasatosporales > Streptomycetaceae > Streptomyces > Streptomyces sp. NPDC060028. The sequence continues at coordinate 148 of NZ_JBHWVJ010000064.1, forward strand.
TTCCGGCTGGTAGAAGTTCGCGGCGTAGATCCCGCCCAGCAGTGTGGGAATCATGAACACCACGAGCCACGAAGTCACCCTCCGGGCGACCCTGGTCCCATGGTAAAGCTCCACTGACTTCCCGTGGAGCAGTACCATTTCCTTCCGGTACCGGCGGACTCCCTGGAGAAAGGTGTGCAGTTCTTCATTCGAGCACGCGTCAAGGTCTTTCGGGGTGAGCCCGGCCAAACTGGAGTGCGTGGCATTGTTCGACATGTAAATCGCCCTTCCTCTGCTCGATGGCAGGCCTACAGCCAGCCCTTGCGCTTGACCGCGAAGTAGGTGGCCAGGGCGGTGGATGCCAGCGCGGCGAGGAATATCGGCCAGCCGTACTTGAACTGGAGCTCGGGCATGTGCTCGAAGTTGGAACCGTAGAGCGATGCGAGAGCGCCGGGCACCACGGCGATTGCCGTCCAGGCGCTCACCCTCCGGGTCTCCACGGTGACCTTCAGCTGGTCTTCGGTGATTTCCCGGATATCCTCCATTTCCTTGTTCAGCCCGCGGATCTCCGTGTTGATCTCGCGGAGCAGCTCCACCTTCTGGGTGTGCTCGGCAACCGTTTCGACCGGCATGAGCGTGCTGTCGTGGTTCGTGGGCATCGTGTTGGTCATGGCATTCCTCCTGTCAAGGCACGTCCTGGGCGGCACTCGGTGTGCACCCGTCGCCGCTCGGCGGATCTCGGACGTGCTTCGGCGGTAAACATGTGGTGAATGTGTTCGCTGAGAAAGTTGGGGACGCGGCACGTATCCACAGCCGCGCGGCCCGGTCGCCGGTCGACGTGCCGGGGCACGCCGATACGGCGTCGGGTTCGCATAAGAAAGCGCGCGGAAAACCGGAGACGCGCCGCGGAGGCATGCTGTGGTGCCGTGGCGCGGCGTGGGCCGCTACTGCAGTGCGTCAAGCGGGATCGGCGGCGTATACGCCTTGGGACTACTGCCACTAGGCACGCTGATCACCTCCCGCACATCCAGACGCGGTTTGTCCCGCGCCTCAGACAAGGTAAACGACAAGCAATGTGATTACAAAGTCGGAAAATGGCGCATCGGTCCGATCCGCCCCGGAAAGAGCTGAAACCTGCAGGTGGGACCGCCGGCCCGCCCCCCATGAAGATCTCCACGGTTCGGGCGGTCAATGCCCACACCGCGCGCGGGGCCGGACACGCGGCGACCGACGGCACGGGCACGGTGTTCACGGCCGCGGGACGGACGAAGGCCCCTGGTCCGAAAGGCCGTTGCTCGGCCCGAGCCGCAGTACGGCCCTCCCGTACCGGGTCCGGGCCTGCGCACCGGGCGGGCGCCCTCGACGGGCCGTCAGGGCTGGCTGCACATCCGGACGTGGCCTTCGCGCAGCCGAACCCGTGGGGCCGTACGTCGTCTCAGGCGGCGGCGACGGTTTCCGCGAGGGTGTCCACCACGTCGCTGAGCCGTCCGCGGCGGTGGTGGGCGGCTCTTTGCAGAGCTGCCCCGGTGCCTTCGGCGCGGACGCGGTCGAGCAGCGTGTCGACCAGGGGGAGGTCGCCCGAGGCGGCGAGTCCCGGGGCCGCACGGGCGCGCAGCCGGGCGACGAGGGCCCACGCCGGCACCGGGACCCCGCTGACCGGATCGAGACCGTCGCCCTCCATGCCGTACGCGGCCGCGCGCCGGTGGGCCTCGCGCAGCCTTGCGGACTCCAGGACCGGGGCCGGAAGCCCGTCGGCCGCCTCCGGGCCCAGGGTGGCGGCGAGACCTCGTATGAGCAGCGCGAGGAGTACGACGGTGTCGATCCCGGCGTTCACGTCGGCGACGCGGATCTCCAGGGTCGGAACGTGTTCGGACGGGCGGGCGTACCAGTAGATCATCCGCCGGTCCAGGACCGTTCCGCTCCGGACGAGCGCGTCGGCGACCCGTTTGTACCCCGCTTCGTCGAGGACCGGAGCGGGCCCCACGGTGGGCCAGCGGGCATGCTCCACCGCTCGCCAGCTGGCATGTCCGGTGTCTTCGCCCCGGCTGAAGGGGGAGTTGGCGGCGAGTGCCTGGAGGGAGGGCAGCCACGGGCGCATCCGGTTGGCGATCTCGAGGGCCTCGGCGCGGCAGCTCATCCCGATGTGCACGTGGCATCCGCACACCGCCTGGTCGTAGTCGCCGAGGACCGACGCGAAGCGTGAAGCCATCCTTCGGTAGCGGTCGTCGCGCGTGACCGTCAGGGGAAGCTCCGGCGGTATGACTGGGGTTCCGGCCGCGAGCAGCAGACATTCCTCGGCGGCCGCGGCGCGGATCACCTCGGCCCGTAGCCCGGCCAGTTGGGCTCTGAGCGCGGCGGGGCTCGCCGTGGGGCTGGTGCACACCTCCACCTGGGCGGTGAAGAACTCCTGCTGCACCAGCGGGCCGAGCGTGCGCGAGGCGGCTTCTATGACCCGGGGTCCGCGACCCACCGGGGCCCGGCTGTGACGGTCGACGAGCAGGAACTCCTCCTCGACGCCCATCGTCAGTGCCGCGACCCGGCTCGGGCTGCTCTCAGCCTCAGGTGCCACGGCGGCCGGGCGGGCTGTGCCTGTGCCTGCGCCTGTGCCTCCTGCCTGTCCGGCAGAAGGCTTGGACACGGTCAGTGACATCGGAGCGCCCTCCGTCGGTCGATCGCGCGTGCTCGGCTGCTGGCTGGGCTGCCGGCTGGGCTGCTGATGAAGGGCCCATACCCCTCGAACCGTCACTCAAGCAGGGGCGCGGCCGTCAGCGTTCAGGGATGAAGGGGAGATAGTCCTCCGGCCCGGAAGGGATCACCGCGTAACTGGCCTCGGGAAGCTCGTTCCACACGCCGGGCAGGTCTCCCAGCGGCTCGGAGACGACGATGCGGGTTTCGTCGGAGATCTCGCTGAGGTAGTGCAGTTCCGGGTGGAGGTGGCGGACGGTCTCGGCGCGGCTGCTGTAGAACAGCGACCGCGACGAGCCCCCGCTGGAATAGCGGAAGGCCCAGACCCGTTCCCCGTCGCTGACCGCCACCGTCATCTGGAGCGGTTCCGGCACGCCGTGCTCCTTGCCGAGCCGCTCCACCAACCCCGCCATCCTGGCGACCGCGTCCGGGACGTTCTGGTCGAGGCCGTAGGTGACCGCCAGGTAGAACATCACCTCGGAGTCGGTGGATCCCTCGATGGACGGGAAGAGCGCCGGGTCCACGGCCATGCAAAGGTCCCGCTGCAGCCGCTGGAAGTCCGCGATGGCCCCGTTGTGCATCCACAGCCATCGGCCGTGACGGAACGGGTGGCAATTGGTCTGCTGGACGGCCGAGCCCGTCGAGGCCCGCACGTGCGCGAAGAACAGCGGCGAGCGGACGTGCGCCGCGAGCTCGCGCAGGTTGCGGTTGTTCCAGGCCGGTGCGGTGTCCCGGAAGACAGCCGGTGTGCCGTCACCGTCCGTGCTGTACCAGCCGATGCCGAAGCCGTCGCCGTTGGTCGCTTCGACACCCATACGCGCACGGAGGCTCTGGTTGATCAGCGAGTGCTCCGGACGGTAGAGCACGGCGTCCAGCAGCATGGGCGAACCCGAGTAGGCGAGCCAGCGGCACATGCGCACCATTCCTTTCGCGGCCTGCTCCGAGCGTAACTCCGCGACCGCCGCCCCTCGCGCCGTGACGGGGCGACGCGACGCCGCGGGCAGGCGCCGGCACCCACATGCGTGCACGAGTCGTACGCGGCTCTCACCGCCGCCCGCGCATCGCGTCACGTGCCGCCGTCCTGCGGCACCAGCGGATCACGAGCCGGAGCAGGACGGTGAGGGTCAGGGCCCAGACGGCGGCGAAGGCCCAGATCAGCGCCGCAGCGGAGGTCGAGACGGCGCATACGAGCAGGGCCGCGCACGCTGCGCCGAGCAGGCAGGTGCACAGTCCGGCCCCGTGGCGGCGGGCCCAGTTCCCGGGGGACGCCCAAGGCCTGATGCCGCGGCGCAGCGTACGCAGCCTGCGGTCCAGGAGCTGATCGGCGCACAGGTCCTGCTCGATGTCGTTGAGGATCATCCGCTCATGCCGAGAGAGCTCAGGACCGTCCATACGTAGCCCCTCTCCTTCTGCGTCTGCCCTTGCCTTGTTCCTCAGGACGGGCCGGGGCCGGCCGGGCCCGCGATGCCGAACAGGGCGCCGTCGGGGTCCCGCAGGGTGATCTCGCGGGTGAGGGGTTCGGGCTCCGGGCCGGGGAGGTGGCTTCCGCCCAGGGTGGTGGCCGTCTTCACCGCGGTTTCGAGGTCGGGGACCCGGAAGTGGACGTTCCAGCTCGGCCGGACCTGCGGGTCGGGGGCCTCGGCCAAGGCCCCGCCGCGCAGGCGGGCCACCGTCCGGCGGCCGTGGCGCAGCAGGATGCGGTCGTCCTCCTCGTCGTACGCGACTTCGCAGCAGCCGGCGTGGTCACAGGCCCACTCCAGCACTTCCGCGTAGAAGATGGCGGCGTCGAAGGCGTTCCTGGTGCGGAGCTCCAGCCAGGCAGGGGCGGCCTCGCCGCCGATACCCCAGTCGGGGATGGCGCCTCCCTGCCAGATCCCGAACGCCGCCCCGTCGCGGTCGGCGGCGAGCGCCGCCCGGCCGGTGCCGAAGGACAGGGGGCCGACGGCGACGGTCCCGCTGCGCTCGAGAATCCGTGCGGCCGTGACGTCGGCGTCGTCCACGGCGAAGTACGGCGTCCAGGCCACGGGGATCGAGAGCGCCCGGGCGAGGGTGCCGAGGCCGGCCACCGGGACCCCGTCGAGGAAGCCGACGGAGAAGCCTTCGCCGAGGCGGCCGGGCCGGAAATCCCAGCCGAGAACCGCGCCGTAGAACTCTTGAGCCGCGCCGAGGTCGCGGGTCATGAGGGTGACCCAGCAGGGTGCACCGAATGTCTCGTGACTTGATGTCGACACGCCACCAACCCCATCCGCCTCATGGGACCCGGACCCCTCCCACATTACTCGCAGGCCGACCACGATGAGTGACGGAGCGATAGCGGGAGGGTGCGGCCGAGGCGGTCGTCCGGGCGCTCGGCGAGTCGCGGGGCGGTGCGCCTACCAGTAATGCCGGCGTCCTCCGACCGCGTGTCCGACGGAGCCGAGGATCCACAAGACGGCGCCGATGACGAGCAGGATGATCCCGATGGTCCACAGGATCGAAATTCCGAAGATGAAGCCGAGGATCAACAGGATGATGCCAAGTACGATCATGACGTTCTCCGATCTCGCAAATCCCTTATGCCCTATTTCGGCGGCGGAATGCGCAACCGGCGATCCTGCTTGCCGGAGCCGTAGGGCGAGGGTGAGAGGTGAGGGTGCCCGTCTACGAGGAGCGGTCGGCCGACGCCGACGCCGTCGCGCCCGCGTTGCCCGCCGGATACGGAACGGCGGTCTCGGGCCCGCCGCCGACGGAGTCCGCGGAAAGCTCCAGCAGACGGTCCATCGCTCGCAGGACCTGCTGGAAGTGCTGCCAGGGGTCTTCTGGTTCCCCGGACCCCCTGCGGCTCGTCGGCTGCCCGGTACGGTTCATGGTCTGCTCCGATCCGACCTCGGACGTGTGGGAAGGCGTCTGCCCACCGGAGGCGCCGGTACGCCTGCGGGCCGGTACGGAAAACGCGGGGTTCCCCGCTGTCACCGCGAAGGCGCGCAGTCCCCGAACACGTCGTCACCGTGCCGCTGGTGGGGGACCCGGGTCGTGGCGGCGCTCGGCGCCCACGAACGGGGACGTGTCGTCGTGGGCGGCGTCGATTCCGGGCGTGAGCCGGGCTTCGGGCTTTTCGCGCAGGAGGTCGAGCAGGGCCCGCAGCCCGGTCTCGTCGCAGGGTTCGAGGCCGTCCAGGAGGTGGAGCAGCCGCAGGGGCTGTGGCTGCCAGTTGTACGCGAGCACGGTGATGCCGTACTCGCGGGCCTGTTCTTGCAGACCGAGGAGGCAACGCAGGCCGGAGACGTCCATGAAGCGCACGTGGTGGAGGTCGCAGGCGACGACGTCGACCCCGTCGCGGAAAGCGGCGGCGCGCACACGCGCGAGCGCGGCGTCGGCTTCGTGGTCGAGTTCCCCGGCCAGGGTCAGGTGCACGGTCGGTCCGTAGCGCCGGAGGGTGATCTGGAGGGCGCCGCTGTCGATGGTGTCCATGGCGTCTTTTTCGCCTCGCCAGGAAGGGGATCCGTTCATGAAGGCCTACCCCGGATCCACCCGGGGTACCGGGCGTGGCCCCCGCGGATCCAGTGGGCGTGATCATGCTCGTCCGGGGCAGCCGCCACGTGACCCCCGGGGGACCCGGAGTGGAATGTGCGCGGAGGAGGCGAGCAGCCGGCGTACCGGAACGTGACGAGCCGCAGGCGAAGGGTGAGGAGGGATCGCGATGCGCTTCCAGAACCGCCAACAGGCCGGCCGGCAGCTCGCGGCCACGCTGGAGGAACTGTGGGCGACCCGGAGCTGGCCCGAACCGGTCGTGTTGGGCCTTCCGCGCGGGGGAGTCCCCGTCGCGGCCGAAGTCGCCCGGACACTCGACGCTCCGCTGGACGTCCTCGTCGCCCGCAAGATCGGTGTCCCCGGCCGGCCGGAGGTGGGAATCGGCGCCATCGTGGGCGACGACCCGCCCCTGTTCGACCGGCGCGCTCTGCGCATGCTCGGCCTCACCCCCCGGGAACTCACCCCCGACGTGGCCCGGGAACGGGCCGAACTGCACCGTCGCGACGCCCTCTACCGCCACGGTCGCCCCGCCCCTGCCCTGCGCGGTCGCCCGGTGATCCTGGTCGACGACGGGCTGGCCACGGGGGTCACCGCCCGCGCGGCTCTGCGCAGGATCCGCGCCGAGGGCCCGGCCGTCCTCGTCCTCGCCGTACCGGTGTGCGCCGCGGGGGCCGCGGAGGAGCTGAGCCGGGACGCCGACCGGGTCGTCTGCCTCCGGCCCCACCGCGACCTGGTGGCCGTCGGGGCCTGGTACGACGACTTCCGCCAAGTCACCGACCAGGAGGTGATCGACATCCTGGAGCACCAGGAAACGACGAGGCGCCGCGCGAGACCCACCGCACCTCGGCACCGAACAGGAGCGTGAGAGCTGCGCTGGGGGCCGCACGGGGCCCGTCGAGACCGTCGAGCCGAGCCCGCGAGCCCCTCAGGAGGGCGCGATGACCACCGCCAAAGCCATCCGGGTGAGCGTCCCGACTGGACCCACCGGGCGGAGCTGCCCAAGGAGGGCGGCACCGTCACGTACGCCGTCTGTGACGACACCGCCACCCTGCTCTACCTCGCCGGTCAGGCATGCGTCACCCCGCTGCCGTCCCTCGTGATGACCACCGGTTCGCGCGGGCTGCACGTACTCGTGGCCCTGGAGCGTGGGGCGCCCTTCGAGGACGTACGGGGCTTCGCGCGCGCCGTCGCCGAACTGCTCGCCTCCCGCCGCCCCGACGAGCTCACCACCGAGCCGAGGAAGAAGGCCCGCCGGGGCCGGCTCTACCTCGACATGCAGCGCAACGCCTACGCCCAGACCACCGTCGCGCCCTACGCCGTCCGCGCCCGCCGCTGGACCATCCTCTCCGGTCCGTCTTCTGTGACGGCGCGGGCCCTGGGCGAGTTCGTTGAGGATGACGTTTCGCTCGGTCATGACTGCCGGCGCCCGTGGTTCAACGGGGCGAGGGTCTCAACGGTCTCGTCGACGAAAGCACAGAGTCGCTGTATGCCCTGCCGGCAGCCGTGTGGGTCGAGGGCCGCTGCGACCCGGGATTCGAGCCACCGGTCCCAGGGGCCTCCCGGGGCAATGAACCCCGATGCGGAGTCGGAGCCGAGCACCCCGTCCAGGTACAGGAGTGTCCCGAGGACGGTTGGCTGGTCGTAGTCGAGGTCGGGACGCGACAAGTAGTGATCAAGGTAGGCGTCGAGCAGTTCGGCATCCGCCGCAGTGCCGAACTTCGCGAGGGCGACGCAGTACGCCGTACCCGCGTACGGCCCCCCGCTGGCGAGCAGGAGCCGACCGATGAGGTCGCGGAACTCGGTCCTGTGGGCCACAGCGACCAGCCAGGCTGCAGTTTTGCACTCGCGCCAACCACCCTCGAAGAGGACGCCGAGCTCCGCGGGAGTGATCTCGTAGGCAGCCTGAGCAAGATCCCGCACAAATGCGGAGCGCTCGACCGCGCTCAGCCGGTGGAGGCTCCCGCCCAACCGAAGGTATCGCCGATCAGGCGTGACGAACCGCCGAACCAGCTCCTGCAACCTCGCGCGGGGTTGCCGAGGAGTGGAGATTCGTGTGGATCGGAGCGGGCAGGCGGACCCCCGCAGCCGGGGCCGCTGCCGGGACCGTGCCGGCCCCGGAGACGGTCACCTGAGGCTGGTTCTCGTGCTTCATTGAACACGTTCAAACTCTCTGACAGTATTGCGGTGGGGAGCCCGCCGGAATTGCGGGGGGTGTGGATCCGCATGCCTTCGGGGCGGGTTGCCGTGAGATCTGGGGAGTCGGCGCGACATGATCTTGATCATTCTTTTCTTCCTGCTTCTGGGCCTGGCGGTGGGTATCACACCGGGCGCGATCCTCGGGTACTTCTTCGTCGCGGTCAGCAGCAGGCTGCCGCGCGGGGTCAGGATCCTGTCGCTGCTGGTCCTGGCGGCGGTTTCGGCAACGACGTGGCTGTTCGTGCCGGGAGTTGACCACATCTGGCGGGCGCCCCTCGTCGTGCTGTCGTTCGCCGCGACACTCGCCTCCGGAGCTACGTTCCTCGGCCGCGAAGCCAGTCGGCGCCGTGCCTCCCGGCTCTCGGCCGTGGGGTGGCCTGGCTGATGTCCCCCCAGCTGACCCGAGGTGATGGGGGGATCAGGCGCCCTCCGGCTCGGCGACCTCGATGACATCAGGAAGCCGCGGCGTGCCGTACTCGACCATGGCCGGTTGTGTACGGCGTGCCTGCTCCAGTTGTTGACGATTCATCAGATGAGGATGACAGTACGGCCATGACGACCCAGGTGATGCGTGAGCCGCATGGTTCCGGCCGATGCGCGTGGGGTGCGGTACTCGTTGTCCTCGCCGCGTCCTCCTTGTACGCCGGAGCGCCGGCGAGCGCCGCCGCCGGGACCGTCCCGTACGACGCGCGGGCAGCCGAAGTGACCGTCAGCGGCACGCACTTCGTCGACGGTTACGGGCGCGAGGTCGTCCTGCGCGGCTTCAACGTCTCGGGCGAGACCAAGCTGGCCGAGTACGGCGGCCTGCCCTTCGCCGGCGTCGAGGACGCGCGGAAGTCGGCGCGGGCCCTGCGCGAGTTGGGCGGAGCGAACTCCGTGCGGTTCCTCCTGTCGTGGGCGGCTGCCGAGCCCGTGCGCGGGCAGGTCGACGAGGTCTACCTGAGCCGGGCGACCGCGCAGATGCGGGAGTTCCTGGCCGTCGGACTGCGCGTGTACCCCGATTTCCACCAGGACCTCTTCTCGCGTCACGTCTTCGACAAGGACAGCTGGTACTCGGGCGACGGCGCACCGCGCTGGGTGGTCCAGGCGGGCGGCTACCCGCGCGAGTCCTGCGGGATCTGCGTCCACTGGGGCCAGAACATCACCCAGAACCAGACGGTCAAGAGCGCCATGCGCGATTTCTGGGTCAACCGGAACGGCGTCCAGGACGCCTTCCTCGACACCGCCCAGGCGACGATGACGTACCTCGCGGGTCACCTGGACGCGACGGAGTTCGCGGGGATCGCCGGGTTCGACCCGTACAACGAGCCCTATGCGGGCCAGTACGCGAGCGGCGAGGACGGCGCCGGCTGGGAGCAGGGCCGGCTCTGGCCGTTCTACGAGAAGTTCCGGGCGCGCATGGACGCGGCGGGCTGGCAGGGCAAGCCCGCCCTCGTCGAGCCGAACATGTTCTGGAACTCCAACCTCTCCTTCATGAAGCAGCCCGGCGGCCTCGGCGGCGTGGGAACCCTGGGGCCGCGGTACGTGTTCAACACCCACTTCTACGACCAGGCGCGGATGTCCGGCTTCTTCAACTTGTCCAAGGCGAAGGACGGCGAGTACGCCGCGGACTTCAACTCCGTACGCAACCGGTCCACCGCGCTGGGCGCCCCCGCGCTCGTCAGCGAGTTCGGCCACCCGCTGACCGGCACGTCGTCCGACAAGGCCCCGTCCGTGGTCAAGGGCCAGTACCAGGCGCTCGACAGTGGACTCGGCGGCCGTGCCTGGTGGCAGACCCCGGCCGCCGCCGGACCCGTGCTGTCCGCGACCCAGTGGCAGTGGGACATCTACAGCGGCCGCCATCACGAGGCGATGAACGACAACCCGGGCAAGATCCGCACCGTGGGCGATGCCTGGAACGACGAGGACCTGTCCGCCGTGCGCCTCGACGACGGCGGCACCCCGGTCCTGCGCCAGGACGCGCGGCTCCTGGACCGGCTGTACCCGAGTGCGGTCGCCGGGCATACGCTCGCGTTCCTCTACGAGGACCGCTCGCGCGACGCGGGCTCGATGTCGACCTGGAGTCAGATCCCCAGTGGCATGCCGGAGTTGAGCGGTCTGGTCGGCACGGAACTGCCGTACGGAGTGCTGGTCTGGCGTGGCGCCGCCGGCGCGAGCGCGCCGACCGAACTGCACCTGCCCGCCGGCTTCGACGCCGCCCGGACCACGGTCGTCTCGGACCTCGGCGCGGTCACCGGACCCGGCACCACGGGGGCGATCGCCCTCGTCCCCGAGCCCGGCGGCACGAACGCCCGCCGGATCCTCCTGTCCGGCGCCCCGGAAGGACTGCACTTCGCGCTGGTCAGCGCCGCCCCGGCGACGGCCGAGCAGCGCGCGGCCGTACAGCGGGAACTGGCCCGATGGGCGGCGGGCGCGTTCTGAGGCACCGCGGCACCGGCGGCCAGCGGTCCGGCGCCAGCGGTCCGGCGGCCAGCCGCTCGGCGGTTTGGCGGTCAGGTGCGACGGACACGGGCGACGAGGACGGCGGTGTCGTCCTCGACGGGGCCCGTCGCGAGCCGGAGCAGCACGGTGTCGAGTACTTCCTCGAGCGGTGCTCCGGTCGGCAGGGCGAGGTCGGCGAGGCGCCGGAGCGAGGTGTTGATGTCCTCGTCGCGGCGCTCCAGGAGCCCGTCGGTGTACAGCAGCAGCACCGCGCCGGGCTGGAGGGTCCGGGACACGGACCGGTAGCCGCTGAAGCCGGTGCCCAGCGGAGGGCCGGGGGGAACCGGGAGCAACAGGGTGCCGCCGGTGGTCCGGATCAGGGCGGGAGGGAGATGGCCGGCGCTGGCGTACGTGCACGTGTTCTGTGACGTGTCCACGAGGGCGAGCAGGCAGGTGGCGACGCGTTCGAACCCGAACATCGTGATCATGTGGTCGGCCTGGTCCAGGATCTCCTCGGGAGCCAGCCCGGTGGTGGCCAGGGTGCGCAGCATGGACCGGTAGTGGCTCATGGCGACGGCCGCCTCGACCCCGTGGCCCATCACGTCGCCCATGACCAGCAGGGTGCGGCCGCCCGGCAGGGCGATGGTGTCGAACCAGTCGCCGCCGACCAGCGCGCCGGTGCCCGAGGGCAGATAGCGGGAGGCGACCTCCAGGTCCCGATGCGGCAGCGTCGGCTCGGAGAGGAGCGCGCGCTGCAGCTCCAGGGCCATGGTGTGCTCTCGGGTGTAGTGCCGGGCGTTGGCCAGGCTCACGGCGGCCCGTTCGGCCAGGGCCTGGGCCGCCTTGATGTCCTCGTGCGTGAACGTGGGCGAGTCGCCGGCCCGCGCCAGGGAGACGGTGCCGATGGCCTGACCCGAGGCGAGGAGGGGGACGACGAGGGCGGAGTGGATGCCGAGCTCCCGGTATGCGGCGACCCGCTCGGGCTGGGGTGCGGCGGCACGGAAGGCCTCGTCGGAGGCGAGGTTGTCGTAGATCGGCTGCCCGGTCTCCAGGCAGCGGGGGATCGCCGAGCCGGGCTGGTAGTCGATGTACGCGCCGGGCCTGCCGAAGGCCCGCACCCGTTCCAGCAGCTCGGGCGCGGCCGCCATCGCCGCCCGGCGCAGCCTCAGTACCCCCTTGAGCGGCCTGGCGCGACCCGCCCCTTCCTCGGCGAGCACCTCGATGGTGACCACGTCGGCGAGGCCGGGCACCAGGAAGTCGGCCAGCTCGGCGCAGGTGGTGTCGAGGTCCGGGGTGCTCCCGATCCGGGCCGCTGCCGCGTCCACCAGCGTGAGCCGGCGGTGTGCGCTCTCCAGGGTGCGCAGGTAGTGGCGGGGGGCGCTGACCTCCAGGCCGACACCGATCAGCCCGAACACCCGGCCGTCCTCCTCCCAGCGGTGGTACGTGCTGCGCCACTCCCGTCTCTCGAAGGCGGACGCGGCACGGGTACGGCCGCTGAGGACCAGCTCCCGGGGTTGTCCGTCGAGCAGCACCTGGCGTAGTACGCCCTCGGACCGGTGGACGTGGGGGGAGAGCTCGGCGAGCGTGTGGCCGATGAGGTCCTCGGCGGGGATCCCGTTCCAGCGCGCCATGCGCGGGTTGACATAGAGGTACCGCAGCCGGGTGTCGAGGACGGCCACGCCGGCGTTCGTGCCGTTCACGATGTGCCGCAGCATCCGGTACTCGCGGGCTGCCGCGGAGTCCAGGACGTCCACCGCTCCATCGTGATCCGTGCTCACGGCGCCCGCATCCCGGGGCGCGCGGGCCGGGCCCGCGCAGGCGGACGAGGGAGGTCATCCGCCCACAGTCAAGTGGTTTGTATATGTCGGCGACCGACGTATGGTGAGACCTGAAGATCCTTCCCGTCGGCGGCGCCCCTGCCCGTCGTCGGGAAGCTCGCCCTGCGACGACGAAGACGGAGTGCTCGTGGCCACCACGAAGAACCTGACCGCCAACCGGGAGTCCCTCGCCCACAAGGTCCGCCATGCCGCGAGCCACCCGAACCGCATAGCCCCCTATCTGAAGCGGGCCGCCCGCGACCGGTGGCTGGCCTTCAAACACCCCGACCACGTGAGCTACTACCGGGCCGTGATGGCCTCGGACACGCGACGCGGCTCCGAGGCCGCCGTCGGCAGCCAGACCCACGAACGCTGGCTCGCGCTGGGGCGGATGCAGTTCGACTACCTTCTCGGGCACGGGCTGATGCCGGGGGCGCGGATGCTGGACATCGGCTGCGGCAACCTCCGCGCCGGCTGGCGTTTCATCGACTACCTCTACGAGGGCCACTACTACGGCGTCGACATCTCACCCGACATCCTCATGGAAGCGAAGCGCACCCTGACCGGCCGAGGGCTTCAGGCCAAGGTCCCGCACCTGACCATCACCAAGAACCTGACGCTGGACTTCCTCCCCGACGGCCACTTCGACGTGGTCCACGCCCACAGCGTGTTCTCGCACTCACCGATCGACGTCATCGACGAGTGCCTCGCCCACGTGGGCCGCGTCCTGGCGCCCGGGGGCTACTTCGACTTCACCTTCGACCGCACCACCGGCACCGAACACCAGGTGCTGCGCGAGGACTTCTACTACCGCACCCAGACCCTCGTCGACCTCGCCGCCGGGCACGGGCTGGCGGCACGCTTCATGGAGGACTGGGAGGAGCTCGGCCACGGCCAGTCCAAGATCCGCGTCAGTGCCGACCCGGCCGGCCCGACGGGTCCCGCCTGAGACGCGGCTCAGGCGCGGCCCGCCGTGCCGGAACGCTTGCGGCGCCACAGGCGCACGGCCAGGGCGGTGCATGCGAGCATCCCGAGGCACGGAAGCGCGGTGTCCTCGCCCACCGCCCCGGCGAAGTAGCCCGTGACGAGCAAGGGTGCGGCGGCCAAGGCGAATTGGCCGACGGTGCGCACGCCGGACAGGGCCGTCCGGCCGAGCAGGACCAGCGCGGCGGCCAAGGGCACGGCGAAGCGCCACAGCCGGGCCGTGCCGAACCCGTCGACATCGAGCAGGGCGAGGAACGCCACGGACAGCAGCGCCCAGATCATCAGCGCCACGAGCCCTGCGCGGCTCATGACCCGGCAGGGCGGGCGCAGGTCCGGCGGGCAGACCAGCGGGATGGCCGCGATCGCCAGGGGCGGCACCAGGTAGGCGGCGTGCACGAGCGGCATGTCGAGGGCCCCGGGCAGTACCGCGGCGAGGAGGCAGGCCGCGGTACCCGCCGCGCCGGCGAACGCACACCGCGAGCCGGCCGCGAAGCGACCGCTCAGCGCCAAGACGGTGCCGATGAAGATCAGCAGGGAGCAGCCGTTGACCGCGTAGCCGAGCGGGCCGACGGAGTCGGGGTGGCCGGTGACGTAGACGTAGTCGAGGCTCGACGTGAGGAGGGAAGCGGCGTACGCGCCCGTCGCGGCCAGCGCGAAGGGCGTGGCGGCGGCGAAGAGGCGGCCGCCACGGTGTGCGGACCCCACCCTCATACGGAGGCGCAGCGCGTGCGCCACGATGTCGCCGGCCTCCCGCAGGCGGGTGAGCCGGCCCGCGCCCTCGGTCGCTTCGCGGTAGGCCTCGGCGATCTCGTCGCCGAAGGCGCGGCGGAAACCGGCGGGGTACAGGCGCAGCAGGCGACGGCTCATGCCGTGGCCGTTCCTCCGGCGACGCCCAGTCGGCGGGCGGCTTCGCGGGCGGTGGCGGCGATCCTCTGCGCTTCGGCGGCCAGGCTCTGCCGGCCGGAGGCGGTGAGGCTGTAGGTGCGGCGCAGCCGACTGTCGACGATCTGCTCCTCGTGGACTTCGATCAGCCCCTGACCCAGGAGGCGTTCCAAGGCCCCGTACAGGGTGCCGGTCCGCATCTTGACGCGCCCGCCCGAGATGAGCTCGACCTCGCGCGCGATGGCGTAACCGTGGCGGGGCTCGTCGGCGAGCGCGGTCAGGAGGAGGAGGGTCGGTTCCTGCATCGCGCGATCACTCATGGCTGCATGGTAGGTCACCCACCGGCATATATCGGCCGGCCTCCGGCGCCATCCGTTCCACCTGTTCCGCCCGCACCGGCCGCGTCCGCCGACTGCTGTCCGGTCTCGATGACGAAGCCGCTGCGTGGCCGGGTCGGGATCCGGTTCAGCGGGATGGACAGGTCCTGCTGCGGTACGGCGAAGTCCAGGCCGGCCAGCGCGGGACCCAGCGCGGCGAGCAGGGAGAGCGTGATGTCCTCGCCGGGGCAGCGATGGCCGGTGCGTGCGTCGCCTCCGCCCTGCGGGATCAGCTCGTTGCGGCCCGGCTCGCGGCCGAGGAAGCGCCCGGGGTCGAAGTGGTACGGCCTCTCCCACAGCTCGGGGTCGTGGTGGTGCCCGTACACGTCGAGGAGCAGCAGGGTCCCGGCCGGGACCTGGTCCCCGGCGAAGGTGAAGTCGTCGGCGGCGCGAGCTCCGAGGAAAGGCACGAACGGGTAGAAGCGGCGGACCTCGTGGGCGAACGCGCGGGCCTGGGCGGGGCCGCCGGCACGGAGCTGGTCACGCCGGCCGGGATGGCGGTGGAGGGCGTGGGCGGCGAAGACGGCGAACCAGGCGATGGCGACGGTCGGGCGGATGAGGTTCAGCAGCTCGACGGCCGCTGTGTGCGGATCGAGCAGTGTGCCGTCCGGCTCACGGTGCAGGGCGACCGTCTCCAGCGGGCTCCCGGCCACGGACGCGTGCCGGGACGCGGAGAAGATGCCGTCCGGGTGCGGTCCGTGCCCGCGGAGGTCGGTGACCGCGGCCGCGAGGGCCTGCTCTTGGCGGTGCCGGGCGCGCCGGGCCCGTACGTGCCGGGGCCCGGCGGTGGCGAAGCCGTCCACCATGGCGACGCAGTCCTCGGCGATCTCCCGGGCCGCGTCGTCCGGGACCGGCAGGCCGACCCAGTCGCAGACGGCCCGGGTGAGCAGTGTGGCCACCTCGTCGAAGAGCACCACCCTGCGGCCTTCCCAGGCGGGCACGGCATCGCGCCAGCCGGCTCCGACGCTTTCGGTCAGGGCCTTCACGGCGTCCGGCGCCATCAGCAGGGAGACGAACAGCTCCTTGCGCACCCGGTGGGGTTCCCCGTCCAGGGTGTGCACCGCGCCCCGGCCGAAAAGGGCGTCGAGCACCGGAGCCGGGAGGGCCCCGTGGCGCCGGACGTGGCCCTCGTCGTAGAAGAGGGCCACGGCCTCGGGGCCGTGCAGCAGCACTGCGGGACGGCCCAGCAGCCGGGTGTGGACCAGGGCTGCGCCGTCATGGGCCCGGCGCAGGTCCGGGGCCCACCCGTAGCCGTGGGCCACCAGGGACAAGGTGGCGTCGGTCAGCAGAGCGGACATGATCTGCGGCTACCCGGATCGGGGGGCCGCAATCACGTGGGCTTCACGGCGCCCGGATGCGACCCGGCCCCGGAGGGTCAGGCGTCCAGGGTGTGCCAGGCCGGGCCGTGGCCATCCTGCCGGACGTGGCCGAACACCACGTCGGCGAAGTGGACGCCGAAGCCGATCGTGCCGGGCTCCGCCAGCTCGGCGACGAGGCGGCGGCGGTGGTCGGCGGTCTGGGCGCGGTCGTGGTCGAAGGCCGCGGACCAGTCGGGGTGGTCCACCTGGATCGGCGAGTGCATGGCGTCGCCGAAGGCGATCAGGCGCCGCCCGCCCCCGGTGATGACGTACTCGGCGTGCCCCACGGTGTGGCCGGGGGTGATCCGTACGCGCACGCCGGGGAAGATCTCCTGCCCGTCCGTGACCGTACGCACCCGCGGTGCCAGGGCCGCGACCTGCTCGGTCATGCCCTGGGCTTCCAGGAGGTCGCGCCGGTCCCACTCCGGCTCGGAGATCAGGTACTCGGCGTGGGCGAACACGGGCCGGTCGCCGCCGGGGGCGGGGTGGCAGGCCCAGCCGAGGTGGTCGGCGTGGAGGTGGGTGAAGGCCACCGCTTCGATGCCCTCGGGGGCGTGACCGAGTTCGGCCAGGTTCTGCACGAGCGCACCCCCGTGGATCGCGTGGACGGGGCCGTCCGGCGACTCGTGCGTCTGCGGGCCGAAGCCCGCGTCGATCAGCAGCGCGCGGTCCCCGTGCTCCACCAGCAGGGCGCCGACGCTGCCCATGAGGTGGCCCGCGGCGTCCAGGTACTCCGGGTGCGCGGCCCACACCTCGTCGGTGGTGTCCTGGAGCAGCTGCAGCGGCCGGAGCCGCACATCGCCGTCCGGAACGTACGACACCTTGGTGTCGCCCAGCCATATCGAGCGGATTCCCGCCGGCCGGCGCAGTCGTACGTCCTGGTCCACCGTCAAGTCGGGCATGAGTTCTCTCCTGTGCGTTGTCATCAGGTCGTCGCGGCATTTCCCGCGGCGACGACGCTCACCATAAGCATCAAGTTCGAATCATTCAAGCTAGAAATGTTTCGTCTTGACGGACTTGCTAAGGTGGTGGCATGACGACGCCCCCCGAGCAGCAGGCCATCGCCGAGCGACAGCTGTGCGGTCTGGTGAACGGGCTGGCCCAGCGGATCGCGGACCACGTACGGGAGCGCGCCGCCACCCTGGGCCTCACCGCACCCCAGGCGACCGCGCTGCGGGAGATGAGCGGGCCGATGACCATGCGGGAGCTCGCCGAACGCATGAGCTGCGAGCCCTCCAACACCACCTTCGTCGTCGACAAGCTCGAAAAGCAGAGCCTGGTCGAGCGCCACCCCCACCCCACCGACCGCCGCGCCAAGCACCTCGTCCTCACCGCCGAGGGCGCCGCACTACGGGCGCGTCTCCTCGCACTCCTCGCCGTGGACTCCCCGCTGTCCGGCCTCGGCCCGCAGGAACAGCGCGTCCTTCACGGCCTGCTGGAGCAGGCCGTCACCTCTCCGTGAGCCGCCGCCGGCGCGAAGTCGGCGGGGTCAGACGGGCCACGTGCCGGTGACTCGCCTGGTGGCCACTGCGCCACTGCGGTCGATCAAGGCCTTCACGACTGCGAAGACGGCACCCTGTATCGCCGCGGCGATGAGGATCTCCCGCCACGACCGGTGCTCGTCGGTGGCCTTCGGTGCGTCGTTCTCGTGACCGAGCCGCTTCCAGACCTGTCTGAACGCGGCGCCGGCCAGCGCGCCCCCGGTGGCGCCGAGGGCCAGTCCCACCGGTTTGTAAGCGATCTTCGAGGCTTTCACCGGGGCCTCCGTCCGGTGGCCTGCCGCGCCACCAGCCATACGGGGCACGCGGCGCCCACGGTCAGCAGCCACCGGTCGCGCCCGCCCGCCCGAGTCCTGGTCATCGATGCTCCCTTTCGTCCTTCGTCTTCGGGGCGACTGCCCGGTCCGGCGCGCGGCCAACCCCGACGCCCCGGCTGCGCATAAGTCGTTCGCCCGCGGGAAGGCGTGCGGGGCGGTCGCCGGCGCGTTCGCGGTACCGGGCACGTGACCTGGCCACGGCGCGGCATGGCCCCGGACGACCCATACTGCTCGTACTGCTTGCTCTCACGGACACCGTCCGGAGCGGAGGGATGGCACCGTCGTGGTTCCTGCTGCGTCCGAACCCTCGAACCCCGTCGTCGAGGAGCCCACCGTGGCGTGGGCGGTCGGGGTGCTGATGGCGCTCACCCCGTGCACGGCCCCCACCGCCAGGAGGATTCTGGCCGTGGCGGCGAGCACGGCCGGGATCACGGTCCGGGAGGTGGCCGGAGCACTGGCGGAGTACTCGCGGGGCGTCCCGGTGCCCAGGCGGGTGGAGCGGGCGCTGCGGATGGCGGTGCGGGCCTCGCGCACCCCGGCCGATGAACTCCCCGGTGGACTGCTGCCGGGCCGCAGCCGGGCCGAGGAGGTGCTGGGTCGCTTCCGTGCCTGTCGGGACCGTGTCCGGGCCACGCCGGGGGACGCCGACGCCCGGCAAGCCCTGGACGACGTCGCGTACACCCTGTGCGTGCTCATGGGCCGACGCAACCCGCACCAGGCGGTACGAGCGGCTGAGGAATACCTGGTAACGACGCCGGGGCCCGAGGAGCCCGAGGGCTCACAGGCCGCACCCCGGTCGGCCGGCCACGGGCCATGACGACGTCGCCGCCCGCTGGCCGCCGCCTCGCGGCTGATTTCGGCGGGGCTGGGGCTCATCCGATCTGCCCGGGCGTGCATGACGGCGCCGATCGTGGGGAGCCGCCAGGTATGGCCAAAGACATCCCGGAAAGCAATCCGGACCCCGATCCACGTCTGACAACAGGGCTCGAACCGGGCGGGGGAGTTCCGCCCGGGGAGACTCCGCCCGGTGAGGCCAGTACGGCTACCGGCGCCGGTCCCTACCGGCCACCGAAGCGCGGATGGGCCCGCGGACCGCTCGTCGTCATCTTGGCGCTCGCGCTGCTCTGCGCCCTCTTCTTCCTCGCCTACGCCATCGTGCTGGCCCTGTGATCAAGGGAGAGGCACAGACCATGAGCAGCCCCACACCGCACGGCGACGACGTCTACCAGTCGGCCGACCCGGACGACCCGGCCGAGGCCCAACCCGACATGGACAACGCCCTGGACGAACCGGGTCTCGACGAGAACCTCGACACGGGGTACTCGCCGCCCGAGAGGGCCTTGGCGGTCAACGACCACGGCACCACGGCGGAGGAAGGACACACCGGGGAGAGCCTCGACCGGCGTCTCGCCCGCGAGGTTCCCGAGGCCGACGCCGATGCCGACGAGCAGACCTGGGGGGAATCTGCCGACGGGGCCGGCAAACCCGCCCAGTCCGGTCCGGTACGAGCGGGACGACTGGCCCCGTCCGAGGAGGCCGGTCCCGGACACCAGTTCTCCGTCCGGGCCCGCGACGTGGGCGTCAACGGGGGAGCCGCCTCAGCGGAGGAGGCTGCCGTACACCTCATCGAGGAAGAGGACGAGGGTGAGGGCGAGGGCGAGGAAGAGGACTTTGGGCGGAGCGCGTAACGGCGCCCTCCCCGCCGCAGGCGCGTCATCACCGGTGGCGACGCCGGCATCGGCCGTGCGGTGGCCCTCGCCTTCGCGCGCGAGGGGGCTCTCAGCGCAGGGCGTCGGCGAGCAGGCGGATCGCGAGGGTGGAAGCGGCCAGAGCCGCAGGGTGGTCGCCGTGCTGCAGGGCCTGTCGGGCAGTGTCGAGGGCGGCGTGCACCCCGTCGGATACGTCGAGGGGGAAGACGTTCGAATTCAGCGAGACCTCCGCCCGTCTGATGTTCGCCAAGGCCGCATCGCCATCGGACATGGAACGGGCGTCCCTCTGCACCGGTGGCTCCCTTCCGTCGTCCTGTCCGCTCTTCTCTTCGCGAGCGCCTATGCGCCACGGCACGGCGGCGAGTCCGGACGGGCGTTCCCGGGCCCTCGCCGCCGCTACGCCGCAGGCTAGCGCTTGTCGTCGCGTCGGCCGCGCTCCTCGGCCGGCAGGTCTCCCTCGCGCCTGATCTCCTCGGGGCTCTTCCCGCGGGCCCGCATGCCGGACTCGGGGTGTACCGGGTCCTGGCCGGGCTGCTGCCGGGGTCCGGGCTCCTCGCGGCCCTTGCCCGACTCCGGGCGCTTGTCCTGCTGACGACTCATGACGGCAACTCCTTTGTGACGCGCGGATCGCTGATCCCCCCGGCCTCACGCTGACACGAAGAGCGACGACCCGCACGGCGCCGGTCACGATGCGCAGCGCACGGGTGACACCCCGTCGGCCGCACCGGCCGACTGAGGGGGCCCGATACGGGTAGGCGTGTCGACGTACGTTCCGCAGCCGATCGCGTGAGCGTGGAAAAGGAGAAAGAGCAGATGGTGACTGCACCGGGCGAACGCCGGATCGTGCTCGTACGGCATGCCAAAGCCGTCCCCAAAGGCACCATCGACGACTTCGACCGCCCGCTGGCCGACCGGGGCCGACGGGAGGCGCCGAAGGCGGGCCAGTGGCTCGCGGAGTCCGGTCGCCCCCTCGGCCTCGCACTGTGCTCGTCGGCGCTGCGGACCCGGGAGACGTGGCAGCTGATGGTGTCCCGGCTGACCGAACCGCCCCCAGCCGTGTACGAGGACCGGCTGTACAACGCCGACACCGACACCCTGATGGCCGTACTGGCCGAGACGGGCGAGGCCGTCACCGACCTGCTGATGGTGGGTCACAACCCCGGCATCCACGAGCTGGCCGTCGCCTTGTGCGGGACGGGGCCCACGAACCTGGTGCGCCGGATCCACGACGGATTCCCCACCGCGGCGGTCGTGGCCCTGGCCCTGCCCGGGACCTGGCAGGACGTCGCTCCCGGCGCCGGACGGCCGTCGGCGTTCTGGGCTCCGGGCGACTGACGGCCGCTTCCCCGTCGGCCCGGCCACAGCACTAGCCACCGGATGCTGCGGATGCCGGAGCGCCCGCGATGGACCAGGCTGTGCGAGAGGTGGCGAGCACCTGTGACCTACACGGATCGGAGGCGGAGGCGGCGGTGACGAGCGGCAGCGACCCCCGGCACAGCGACCCCGCAGGCGGCGGCGGGCCCGGTACGGCCGACGGCGTGGCGCCCACCGCCCTGGATTCCCGCGTCACGCTGCGCGTCAACGGCACCGACCACGACCTCCGGCTCGACCACCGCGTCACCCTGCTCGACGCCCTGCGCGGGCACCTCGCCCTGACCGGGCCGAAGCGGGGCTGCGACCACGGGCAGTGCGGAGCCTGCACCGTCCTGGTCGACGGACGGCGCGTCAACAGCTGCCTGCTCCTCGCCGTGGCCCAGGACGGCGCCGCCGTCACCACCGTGGAAGGTCTGGCCGCCGCGGACGGCGCCCTGCACCCGCTCCAGGAGGCGTTCCTGCGGCGCGACGCCTTCCAGTGCGGCTTCTGCACACCGGGCCAGCTCTGCTCCGCCCTCGGAGCGATCGACGAAGCCGCGTCCGGCCATCCCTCGCACGTCACCCCCGACGGCGTCCTCGCCGAGCCAGGCGCGGTCCCGCTGACCGCGCCGGAGATCCGGGAGCGAATGAGCGGAAATCTGTGCCGCTGTGGCGCCTACCCCCGCATCGTCGACGCAGTGAAGGACGTGACGGACGTGACGGACGTGATCGAGTGAAGCCCTTCGCGTACCTGCGGGCCACCGGCCTCCAGGAAGCCGTCGCCGCCCACGCCCGCCTCCCGGGCGCCCGCTACCTCGGCGGCGGCACCAACCTCGTCGACCTCATGAAGCTGGGTGTCGAGACACCGGCAGCCCTCATCGACATCACCCGGCTCCCGCTGCACGAGGTACGCGAGCTGCCCGACGGAGGCCTGCGCATCGGCTCCACGGCCCGCAACAGCGACCTCGCCGCCCACCCGCTCGTACGCGCCCGCTACCCCGTCCTCACGCAGGCGCTGCTGGCGGGAGCCTCCGGACAACTGCGCAACGTGGCCACCACCGGCGGGAACCTGCTCCAGCGCACCCGGTGCCCGTACTTCCAGGACGTGTCCAAGCCCTGCAACAAACGCCGGCCCGGCAGCGGGTGCGCCGCCCGCGACGGGATCCACCGGGACCATGCCGTCCTCGGCCACTCGGCCGCATGCATCGCCACCCACCCCTCCGACATGGCCGTCGCCCTGGCAGCCCTCGACGCCGACGTCGAGCTGTACGGCCCGGACGGGGAGCGCACGGTGCCGATGACGGCCTTCCACCGGCTGCCCGGAGACCACCCCGAACAGGACACCGTGCTGCGTGACGGAGAGATCGTCACCGCCGTCGCCCTGCCGGCCAACCCGCCCGGCGCGGTTTCCCTTTACCGCAAGGCCCGCGACCGTGCCTCGTACGCCTTCGCACTGGCATCCGTCGCCGCCGTCCTCGAACTCGACGACGGCGGCGGCCGTATCCGAAGGGTCCGTCTCGTCTTCGGAAGCCTCGCCCACCGCCCCTGGCGCGCGACCACCGCCGAGGCCCGGCTGAACGGCGCCGAACCGACGGCCGCCAACCTGCGGGAGGCCGTCGAGGAGGAGCTGGCCCAGGCCCGCCCCCTGCGGGACAACGCCTACAAGGTGCCGCTCGCCCGCAACCTGGCCTGCGACGTCCTCACGACGCTCGCCCGCCGGGCACAAGGCGCTCCCCGCAACCCGTAGCACCTCGCAGCACCCCGTGGCAGACGGGGCCGAACCCCTACGAGGAGCCGCAATGCGCCCCACCGCACTCGGTACCCCCGCCGAACGGGCGGAAGGCCGGCAGAAGATCACGGGCACCGCCCGGTACGCCGCCGACCACGCCCCCGAGGGCGGCGCCCACGCCCGCGCGGTACCCGCGACCATCGTCAGTGGCCGCGTCAGCGCCATCGACACCGAGGCCGCACGGGCGCTGCCCGGGGTGATCGACATCCTCACGCCCTACGACGCCCCGCGCCTGGGCCCGTCGGACGATCCCACGCTCCAAGTGCTCCAGGACACCGCGGTCCCGCACCGCGGCTGGTACGTGGCGCTGGTGATCGCGCGGTCCCCGGAAGCCGCCCGTGCCGCCGCGGCCGCGGTCCGGGTCACCTACGAGACCGCGCACCACGACGTCGTACTGCGGGCCGACCACCCCGACCTCTACACGCCCGAGACCGTCAACGGCGGATACCCCGCCCACCGGGAGCACGGGGATCCGGAGGCGGCCCTCACCGCGGCGCCGGTCCGGGTCGACTGCTCGTACGAGGTTCCGCCGCTGCACAACCACCCCATGGAGCCGCACGCGGCCACCGCCGTCTGGGACGCCGGACGCGAGCACCTCACCGTGTACGACTCGAGCCAGGGGGCCGGCCTGGTGCGTTCCGCGCTGGCCTCCCTCCTGCGCCTGCCCGAGGAGCGCGTCACGGTCGTCTCGGAACACGTCGGCGGAGGTTTCGGCTGCAAGGGAACTCCTCGCCCGCACGTCGTCCTGGCCGCCATGGCCGCCCGCCACACGGGCCTCGCCGTCACCCTCGCCCTGCCCCGGCGTCAGCTGCCCGCGACGGTCGGCCACCGCGCTCCGACCCTGCACCGGGTCCGCCTGGGCGCCCGCCCGGACGGAACCCTGACCGCGTTCGCGCACGAGGTCACCACCCATACCTCCCGCGTCCGGGAATTCGTGGAGCAGGCCGCGGTCCCCGGCCGCGTCATGTACGCCGCCGCCGACCGCCTCACCACACACCGGGCCGTCGCCCTGGACGTCCCCACCCCGTCCTGGATGCGCGCCCCCGGGGAAACGCCGGGCATGTACGCGCTGGAGTCGGCCATGGACGAGCTGGCCGACGCGCTCGGCATCGACCCGGTCGAACTGCGCATCCGCAACGAGCCCGCGAACGAACCGGACAGCGGCCGCCCCTTCAGCAGCCGGCACCTCGTGGAGTGCCTGCGGGAGGGCGCCGAACGATTCGGCTGGACCCACCCGCGTGCCGCCCGCACGGACGGGCCCCACCTCGTGGGCCGGGGGGTGGCGGCCGCCACCTACCCGTACTTCGTGACCCCGTCCACCGCCCGGGCCCACGCCAGGCCCGACGGCACCTACGTCGTCGAGGTCAACGCCACCGACATCGGCACCGGTGCCCGTACCGTCCTGACCCAGGTGGCCGCCGACGCCCTCGGGGTCCCGGTGCGCTCGGTGACCGTGGCCATCGGGCACACCGGCCTGCCGCAGGCCACCGGCGCGGGAGGCTCCGCCGGCACCGCCTCCTGGGGCTGGGCGGTGCACGACGCCTGCACCGCCCTGCTGGCCCGTACGGAACGCCACCACGGGCCCCTGCCCGCCGCGGGACTCTCCGCGTCGGCCGACACGGCCCAATCGGCGGGGCAGAAGTCCCCTTACGCCCGCCACGCGTTCGGTGCGCACTTCGCCGAAGTCCAGGTGGACACGGTCACCGGGGAGGTACGTGTACGCCGCATGCTCGGTGTCTTCGCCGCCGGCCGCATCCTCAGCCCCGTGCTGGCACGCTCGCAGTTCGTGGGCGGCATGGCCATGGGCATCGGCATGGCGCTGACCGAGAACAGCACGCTCGACCCTGTCCACGGGGACTTCGTGGAGAGCGATCTCGCCGCCTACCACGTACCGGTCCATGCCGACGTGCCCGACATCGAAGCCCACTGGATCGACGAGCACGACAAGCACCTCAATCCCATGGGCAGCAAGGGAATCGGCGAGATCGGCATCGTCGGCGCCGCCGCCGCGATCGGCAACGCCGTGAGCAACGCCACGGGACGACGCCTGCGGACCCTGCCCCTGACCCCCGACCGGGTCCTGGCAGCGCTCGGCTGACCCGGCCCCGGCAGCCGCTTGCACCGTTCGGCGGCGTCCGGGGGACCTGGCTGCCGCACGGTTTGTCGGGCTTCGTATGATCCAAGGGAGTACACGGCTGCCCCGACACCGGGCCTCCGCAGTGTCCCCGGCCCTGCCGATCGCAGGGGCCGTCACAGCGGTACAAGCCGAAGCCGCTCCCGCCCCTGCCGATCACCGCCGTCGGACCCGTGTCCGTCTGCCCTCCTCGAAGACGCCATTCTCTTGAGCACCGACCGGACCACCACACTCCAACCGCCGCCGCTGTCCCCGCAGCCCGCGCCCGACCGGCCGCCCGCCCGGGTGCTGCCCCGCCTCGCGGGTCGCGCCCCCGCCCCGCCGGCGCCGGGCGCCGCCCTGCACAGCGTCAGCGCTGCCACCGCCGTCATGCTGGCCCTGGTCGCCATCGGCGCCGTGGTCCACGAACCCGTCCTCATACCGCCGCTGGCCGCGTCCGCCGCGATCGTCCACAGCGTGCCCGGCCTGCCGCTGGCCCAGCCCCGCAGCGTGATCGCCGGCCACCTGCTCTGCGCCGCCGTCGGATACGGAGCTCTGGCCGCCCTGGGCAGCGCCCCCTGGGTGGCGGCCGTCGCGGCCGGCCTCGGCCTGGCCCTGATGACGGTGACCCGCACCCCGCACTCCCCGGCCTGCGCGACGGCCGTCGTCATCGTCCTGAGAACACCCGACCCCAGGACCTTCGTGCCGCTCCTCGCCGGATCGGTGGTCCTCCTCGTCCTCGCGGGCTGCGCCCTTTCGCGCGCCCGCTCCGGCAGCCCCCGCTACCCCGTGTACTGGTGGTGACCTGGCCGGAAGGGGTGGAGCGGGCCCGCCACCACCGGGTCAGCGCAGGCCAACGGCTCACCTCACGGGGCGCGGCCGATTTCCGTACCCACGCTGCGGTTCAGCGGCACAGGGCCGTTTCCACGACATGGTCGACACGCTTCCTGGCGGCCTCGCCGGCCAGCTGAACGGTCACCGCGACGTGGGCCGCGCGGCCGTCGTCGGTCACCCCGCCCCGCGTCTCGTACCCCGGGAAGCTACCGCCGTGGCCCCAGTAGACGCCGCCGCCGCACGACAGTGGCAGCGGCTTGCTCACGAGCCCCAGTCCGTAGCGGGCGCCGGGGCCGAAGGTGGTTTCGGTCCTTTCGGTGCGGACGGTGGTGCGCATCTCGGCGAGCTGGGCCGCCGGGAGGAGACGGCCGGCCAGGAGCGCGGAGAAGAAACGGTCGAGGTCGGAGTTGGTGGAGATCATCTGACCTGCTGCCCAGCCCCAGGAGGGATCCATTTCCGTGACGTCGAGCAGAGGCGCGCCTGCCGAGTCCTGGTAGTAGCCCTTGGGATGGGGTTCTCGGATGGTCGCGTCACCGGGGGCGGGGAAGTAGGTGTGGCGCAGCCCGATGCGCTTGATGACGCGTCGGTCGATCTCCTCGGCGAGGGGTCGTTTCGTGACCTCCTGGACGATCAGGCCGGCCAGTACGTAGTTCGTGTTGCTGTACTTCCAATCCTTCCCGGGGGCGAAGTCGGCCTCGTGCCGGAGCGCGATGTCGAGGAGCTCGCGCGGTTCGAAGTACCGGACGTCGTCGCCGAGGTAACTGGTGTAGTTGGGAAGGCCGCTGGTGTGCTGCAGGAGCTGACGGACGGTGATCGCGCTGCCGTCGATCCCCTTCCCGCGGACGAGGCCCGGCAGATAGGTGTCGACCGTGGCATCGAGGCCGATCTTCCCTTCACCGACCAGTTGCAGTACGACCACCGCGGTGAACACCTTGGTGTTGCTGCCGATCCGCACCTGTCCGTCCATGGGCACCTTCGAGCGGGTGGCCAGGTCGCCCACCCCCGCGGTGTAGGTACGGGCGCGGCCCTCACGGTCCTTGACGCTCGCCAGCGCACCGGGCAGGCCATCGGAGCGCACCAGCGTGCTCAGGCCCTGCTGGACGGTGTCCGGCCGGGTGGCGGCGAAGGCCGCGGGCGGCGCCAGGACACCCACCGTCATGACGCCCACGGCGACTACGGCCGCGGACGCCGCAGCGCTGCGCCGACCGTTCCGCTGTCGTCCGGACGGACGAAACCTCTGCCATGCCTGCTCACGCATGAGTCAACTCCTACGGAATCATCGGGAAACCCAGTGGTATCTGCCGGCCCCAGCATGTCCGGATGCGACTGCCCGGGACGACCCTGCTACCCGCCCGGCTCCGGGTAGGGCTAACCCCCGGTGAGCAACGCCGATGCCAGGTCCGTGACATTTGTACCGCCGGGGTCCGTACATGCGCATCTGCCGGGGAAACCGCCCCGTTCCCTAGCGTGGTGGACATGACGCAGACGACGAAGACACCGCGTACGGCGGCGGCCACACCGGCCGACACAGCGGGGGGTGCGCAGACCGCGATCCAATTCCGGGGCGCCGCCAAATCCTTCGGTCCCGTCCAGGCCGTCGAGAACATCGACCTCGATGTCCGGCGCGGTGAGACGGTCGCCCTGCTGGGCCGCAACGGCGCCGGGAAGTCCACCCTCATCAGCCTGCTGCTCGGCCTGAACGAGCCCGACGCGGGCAGCGTGTGCCTCTTGGGCGAGATCCCCGAACAGGCGGTACGGACCGGGCGGGTGGGTGCGATGCTCCAGGAGGGGCGCGCCGTCCCGCGGATCACCGTACGGGAGCTCGTCGCCTTCGTGGCCCGCACCTACCCGGCGCCGCTGCCCGTCGCGGAGGCGCTGGAACTCGCCGGCCTCACCGCCCTCGCCGGCCGACGCGTCGACCGGCTCTCCGGCGGCCAGGCCCAGCGCGTCCGCTTCGCCGTGGCCCTCGCGGGCAACCCGGAACTGATCGTGCTCGACGAGCCGACCGCCGCCCTCGACGTGGAGGCCCGCCGCGCCTTCTGGGAATCCATGCGGGGCTACGCCCGGCGGGGCAACACCGTCCTGTTCTCCACCCATTACCTGGAGGAGGCCGACGCCCACGCCGACCGCATCGTGGTCGTCGACCGCGGCCGGATCGTCGCCGACGGCACGGGGGAGCACCTGCGCCGCGCCGCGGCCTGCGGTTCGCTGGTCTCCTTGGACCTGGCCGGCCGCTCCTCCGGCTTCCTCGGCCAACTGCCCGGGGTGAGCGCCGTGGAGATACGGGGAGACCGTGCCCGGCTCCGCACGCAGGACCCGGACGCCACCGTCACCGCCCTCGCCGCACTCGACGCGGTACGGGGCATCGAGGTCACCGCGCCCTCGCTGGACGACGTCTTCCTCGCCCTCACCGGCGCCACCACCACCGCTTCCGAGGGGAACGCCCGATGATCACCGCCTACGTCCGCCTGGAGGTCCGGCGCACGCTGCGCGACACCCCCTTCGTCGTCTTCGGCATCGGCATGCCGGTGCTGATGTACCTGCTCTTCACCAACCTGGGCACCAACGACACCGAGTGGAAGACCGCGGCCATGGTGGCCATGGCCGCCTACGGGGCCCTCGGCGCGGCCCTGTCGACCGGGACCGGCGTCGCCGAGGACAAGGGCGTGGGCTGGCTGCGCCAGTTGCGGGTCACCCCGATGTCCCCGCGCCAGGTGGTGGCCGGCCGGGCCCTGACGGGATCGGTGATCGTGCTGCCGGCCATCGCCGCGGTGCTCGCCGCGGGCGCGCTCGTCAACGGGGTCCGGCTGGACGCCTGGCAGTGGGCCGCCGTCTCCCTCGCGCTCTGGCTCGGCGCGCTGCCCTTCACCCTGCTCGGCATCGGCATCGGCAACGGCTACCGGCTCACCGCCCAGACCACGGGTCTGGTCAACGTCGGCTGCAGCCTCGCGCTCTCCGTGGCCGGCGGCCTCTGGTTCCCGGTCGAGCTGTTCCCCCAATGGATGCGCTCCCTGTCCGCACTCACCCCGACCCGCCGCTTCGCCGAGATCGGCCAGACCCTCGCCACCGGCGCGGCCCCCGGCCTGGCCGCCGTCGCGGTGGTCGCCGGGTGGGCCCTGCTGTTCGGCTCGTACGCCGTCCTCTCATACCGTCGGTCCGCGAGGACGGCATAGGCCATGGACGGTGAACGGGGAGCGGACATGCGGAGCAAGCGGGGAATCGGGTGGGAACGGATGCCGAACTGGCCGGCCCGCAAGGCCGAACGGTGCGCCGCCGGGCAACCGCGCACGGCGGGCGGCGAGGCGCCCCACGACGACCGCGGCCCGATCGGGCCGCCCAACGCCTTCACCCTGCTGCCCTGGCTGCTCCTGGGGATGGGCGCCATCTCCAACATCATCCACGGGGAGACCCCGAACCCCTGGATCGGCGGCCTGGGCCTGCTGGTCTTCAACTCCCTCTACATCACCCTGGTGTTCCGCGCCTTCCACAAGCCCGCGCGGGAGGCGCCCGGCACCCGCTGGTGCCTGGCCGCGCTGGTGCTCGTCACCTGCACCCTCGCCCTCGTCTACGGGCACAACTGGCTGCTGTTCTTCCCGCTGGCGGGCCTCGCCACCGGGGCGGTGGTCCGGGGCCGGCGCCTCGGCCCGGTGATGTTCGGCGTCACGGCCCTGGCCGGTGTGATCTCGGGGCTGCAGCAGGGCTGGGACGCCTTCGGGATCGTCTACGGAACCTTCCTGTCCGGCATGGTCACCGCGGCCATCCTGGCCTTGTCCGAGACGGTGCGGGAACTGCGCGACACCCGGCAGGAACTGGCCCGGGCCGCCGTGGACCAGGAGCGGCTGCGCTTCTCCCGCGATCTGCACGACCTGCTCGGCCACACCCTGTCGGTGATCGTGGTGAAGTCGGAGGCGGCCCGCCGGATCGCCCCCCGCGACATGGAGGCGGCCCTCGACCAGGTCCGCGACATCGAGTCGGTGGGCCGCCAGGCGCTCGTCGAGATCCGGGAGGCCGTCACCGGGTACCGCGAGGCGAGCCTGGCGGCCGAACTCGACCGGGCCCGCGGCGCGCTGACCGCTGCCGGCATCGAGCCCGTCGTACGGCAGTCCGGCGCCCCGCTGCCGCCGCAGGCGGCGGCGCTGCTGGGCTGGGTGGTCCGCGAGGCCGTCACCAACGCCGTCCGGCACAGTGGCGCCGCCACCTGCGAGATCGAGCTGCGCAGCACCGCGGAACGAGCCAGCCTGGTGATCACGGACGACGGCGGCGGCGTAGGCTCGACCCCGCCGGGCAGCGGACTGACGGGCCTCACCGAACGCCTCGCCGCGGCGGGCGGCACCCTGCGCAGCGGCCCGGCCCCCGGCCGGGGCTTCCGGGTCACCGCCGAACTCCCGGTGGAGTCGGCCGCGGAAGAGAACGAGGAGAGCCGATGATCAGAGTCCTGCTGGCGGAGGACCAGGGCATGATGCGCAGCGCCCTGGCCCTGCTGCTCGGGCTGGAGGAGGACATCGAGGTCGTGGCGCAGGTCGCCGCCGGGAACGCGATCGTGCCCGCCGCGCTGGAAACCCGGCCCGACGTGGCCCTGCTCGACATCGAACTCCCGGGCCGCAGCGGCCTCGACGCGGCCGCCGAACTGCGCACGGCGTGCCCGGGGTGCCGGGTGCTGATCCTGACCACCTTCGGCCGCCCCGGCTACCTGCGCCGGGCGATGGAGGCCGGAGCCGCGGGATTCCTGGTGAAGGACGGGCCGGTGGAGGAACTGGCCGCCGCCATACGCCGGGTGCTCGCCGGGGAGACCGTGATCGACCCCTCGCTCGCGGCCGCCGCGCTCAGCGCCGGGCCCAGCCCGCTGACCCCGCGCGAAGTCGACGTACTGAACGCCGCGGTCGACGGCGCGACCGTCGCCGACATCGCGGCGAAGGTGTACCTGTCGGAGTCGACGGTGCGCAACTACCTCTCCGCGGCCATCGGCAAGACCGGTACCCGCAACCGCATGGAGGCCGTGCGCGCGGCCCGCCGCCAGGGCTGGCTCTGACGGCCGTGAACAGTCGGCCTACGGCGTTGCCGTCGGCGGGGCGGGCTGCGGGGAGCCCTGGAGGGAGAGCGCGGTGAGCAACACCAGCGAATCGGTCCAGCCCAGGGGTGCGACCGAGGACGGCAGGCCGACGCCGTTGACGGTTTCGGGGAGCTCACCCAGTCCGTTCCGCTTGGACAGCACCCATTCCAGAGCCTCGGCCGCCTTCGTCTGCTCGCCCGTGCCGGACCAGGCGAGGGCGAAGAACGTGGTGCTGGCCGTCCAGGCGTACGATCCCCAGCTGAAATCGGGGTCGTTGCCGGGGGAGACCCCGCCGTTGGGCAGCAGCAGCGCCCGGTAGGTGGAGTCCAGCGCCTCGCCGAGATCGGGCGGAGAGGAGTTGAACGGGGGCGCCATGAACGCCACCGCGCTGTCCCTGCCGTGCCTGCCGTCGACGGTCCGCTGGTAGCCGAGCGGGGCGAAGCCGGTGGCGATGCCGGCGGACAGCCGCCGGGCCGCGGCGCCCCAGCGCTCCGCGTCCCCGCTCATGCCCAGCCGGGCGGCCAGGTCGGCCGAGGCGTTGAGCCCGGCCAGCAGGGGAGCGGCGGTACCGATGTTGGTGGTCGCGGTGTCCAGCTCCCAGTAGTCCGGGGACGCCGGCGGCAGCCCGTCCGACCCCAGGGACCGTGCGGCGTAGTCGGCTGCCCGGCGCACCATCGGGTAGAGCGCGCGCAGTCGTTCGTCCCGCCCGCCCGCGGGCGCGGCCCGGTACCACTGCCAGGCGGCCCAGGGCACCCAGCCGTTGCCGTCGAGCTGCCACTTGCGCGCGTCCGGAGGTCCGCTGCCGTCCAGCCTGGTACGGGCCTCCCAGGTCCCGTCGCCCCGCTGGGTGAGGGCGTCGTAGCGCAGGATCCGGTACGCCTCCTCGTCGTGCCCGGTGGCAGCGAAGGCAGCCGCCGCGAAAGCGCCGTCCCGGGGCCAGGAGTACTCCCAGGCCGGTGACCATCCCGCGGCGAACGCCCCGTTGGGCTTCAGCAGCGCCCGCATCGACAGCAGGGCGCGCTGCGCGGCGGCCCGCTGCGCGGTGGTGGCTCCCGGCACTTGGCCGGCGGCCAGCCAGGCCCGGCTCTCGTCGACCTGCGCGAGGGCGTCCGGGTCGTTCGCCGCGACCACGGTGGAGGCCGACGAGCCGGCGGGCAGGTAGCGCCACCGGCCGGACGGCAGGCGCAGCACGTTGCTGCCGTCGATGAAGGAGGCGCCGACGGCGAAGGAGGGCAGGACGGCCTCGGTGGTCACCAGGTTGGTCAGCAGCCCCGCGGTGCGGGCCGCGAGGGCCGAGGCCGGCACGTAGCAGGGCTCGCTCT
This sequence comes from Streptomyces sp. NPDC060028, assembly GCF_042736725.1. NCBI lineage: Bacteria > Bacillati > Actinomycetota > Actinomycetes > Kitasatosporales > Streptomycetaceae > Streptomyces > Streptomyces sp. NPDC060028. Next base: position 32,343 of record NZ_JBHWVJ010000064.1, read on the forward strand.
CCCCGCAGCGCTCGCCGCCGGTGGGATTGACGTGGAAAGCCAGGCGGGAGGTGTCTTCGTGCCAGCCGCCCCAGTACGCCGCGTCGTAGTTCCAACTGGTCAGCGAGCCGGGCACCGACTGCCGGGTGCCGTGCCAGGCGATCGGTCCGTCCTGCGTGGTGGTCGCCTGGAGGAACAGGTGGTACGTGGTGCCCGCGGTGACGGGGGCGTCGACCGGGAACTCGACCCAGCCCGCTCCGGCGCCTCCCAGGGCCGCGAGGTCCAGGGCCTTCGAGGCGAGCGCCGACCCCGCGTCGCCGCGGACCCGGCGGACCTGGACGGTGACCGTCCCGGTGGAAGCTCCGCTGCTCAGGTAGACGCTCACCCGGGAGAGCCGTGTGCCGTCCGCCGTGAAGGCCTGGGCCGCGGCGTTGTTGGTGGACTTCACACTGAAGAGGGCGGTCTCGTGGCGGGTCTGCCCGTCATAGGCGACGGCGGCCGCGGCGGCCGCGGTGTCCGCGGTGTCCGCGGTGTCCGCGGCGGCGCCGGTGTCCGCGAGGGCGCCCGTCAGTGCCAGGGAGAGCAGGGCGGGCAGCAAAGCCCTCGCAAATGCCATCGGCTGCACGGCCTTCCGCTGGTGGACGGGCGCGCGGGGGCGCAGGGTGCCCGGGCGCCTGAAGCTGGACCCACCATGCACGCATCCGGTCCGGGGGAAGGGGGAGTCGCCACGTGTTCCCCCGGATTGGCACGCAGCGACATCCGATCGTGTGACAGCGGATGCGGACACGCGTCCGGCTCGCCGCGGACGACGCGGATCGTGCCTCAGCGGCGGTGGATCCGGTCGACGCCGTACCACTTCGACACGCAGGCGGCGACCCAGTCCCGTTCGTAGCTCCCCGTGAAGAAGGGCTCGGCGAGACTGCCGATGTACAGGGGCCGGTAGCCCACGTCCGTGGCGCCCCGGGCGGTCTCGGCCCGGATACGGGAGTTCTGGGCGTCCCAGGCCACGGAACGGGTGACGGTGGTGGTCGTGAGCTCCTTGACGTCCGGTACGAGCGCGCCCACCGAGGCCAGCGCCAGGCAGCCCGCCACCGCGGCGCCGGTCACGAGGACGGCGTCGGCGGTGCGCCGGCCCGAGAGCCACCGGCCGCCCCACGCCCCGAGCAGTGCGCCGTAGCCGCAGAGCGCCAGTTCCATCGGTACGAGATAGCTCGTCCAGGTACGGGCGTACGTCCACCCGGTCGGGCCGTAGCCGCTGCGCAGGCCCACCACCACCGCGAACGACCCCAGCACGACCACGGGCACCGGGAGCAGCAGCAAGGCGACCAGCACCTTGCGCGGGATGGTCCGGCGCGGGTCCCGCCTCCCGGGAGCGGGCTTCGCGGACCCGCGGAGCCCGCTCGCCAGGCCCAGGAGGACACCGACGGCGGCGGCTCCGAGGTAGGCCCACTGCCCGGTGACGGAGTCCCACATGCGCAGCCAGTCCTCGAAGGTGCCCCGGAGTTCGCCCGCGGAGAGCAGGGACTCCTTCTCCGGCTGCTGGGCCCGGCGCCACCGGGCGCCCGGGGAGGTGTACAGCACGACCAGACCGCAGACGAGGCCGGAGCACCAGGCCAGGCACCAGGTGAAGGGATGCACGTTTCGCGCCAGGCCGAGGCGGGGCAGGCAGAGCAGCCCGACCGCGGCGGCGAGCAGCCCGCTGACGAGCGCGAACGGCTCGCTCAGGGTGCCGAGCGCGAAGCCGATGAGGAAGGCCGAGGCGAAACCGGCCACGCGGACGGCGGCACGGGGATGGCTGACGGTCCGGATCGCCAGCAGGAGCGCCCACAGGCCGATGACGCTCGGAACGGTGTGGGAGATGGTGGCGGGGGCCCACAGCAGCACCTGATAGCTGCGGGTGCCCCCGAAGTAGAGCAGTGCCTGGACGACCAGGGCGCAGGCGGTCAGCACCAGCGGCCGGGGCCTGCCGCCGAGGAACCGGACGAAGTCACGCCCCAGCAGGACCAGTCCGGCGGTGAAGGAGACGGCGATGACCGTCGGCAGTACCTTCGTCCCGGCCAGACCGTCGCCATAGACGACACCGCTCAGGAAGGCGTTGGCGATCCTGCCGTTCTGGGTCGTGTAGAAATCGGACGTGATGCCGAAGACTCCCAGATCCCGGGCCTTCCACGCGGCGCACCAGTCGTCGGAGGTGGGCCGCAGGTAGAGACCGAGGAAACACCCGACGGCGATCAGCGCTCCGGCAGCCGCGACGAGCATCGCCCCGGCCGCCGGGAGGAGCCCGCGCAGCAGGGGGTGGCGGCCCGTTCCCCGGCCCACCGCGGAGGAAGGGCTCCGGACGTCCTCGCCCTCGACCGCAGCAGTGCTCATTCACCACCCCTTCGCAGCGGGGCCCGGCCGCAGAGAGGGCCGATGCGCCCGCCGACTGCGGTGACCGCACGGCCCGAGAACACCCATGATGTGCACGGTTCGCCGCCACCGGCATCCCGGGTGCGCCAGGGCGGCTACGCCCCGCGCGGCCCCTCGGCAGGCTTCGCTCACCCGGGTGGCGGGTGTTCCGTGGCAGCCTCCGCACGGCTCTTCCAGGATGGGGACTCCGGGTCGGCGCGTACGCGGGCCCGGCGGAGGGAGTGACATGCCCGGTGTCCCGCTCGGCCGTTGGGCGGTCGTCACGGTGGCCCTGGCGGGCATCGCCGTTCCCGTGTGCGCCGCCGGCCGCCATGCCGGGCGCCACACCGGCGCGGCGCGGCCCGTGCTCGTGGGGCCCGCGGGCCACCAGAGCCGTGGCGAGGCCGAGGGCAGTTACGCGCCTCGGTCGATGCTCGCCGCCCCCACCGTGGGTCTCCTGTCCAACGCGACCGCCGTCGAAGGCGTTCCGCCGTTCGTCGCCGCGGGCGCGCGGTACGTCGAGGGCAGCAACGTCCTGCGGTTGGCGTCCGGCCGGTGGAAGTACCTTCCCCCCGCCGGCAGGGCGTCGGTCGTGGTCGCCCCCGGCCATCCGGCGGCGTGGCAGCAGATCGCGCAGAGCCGCGCCTGGCTGGCCTCCGGCCGGGTCCCTGGCCGGTCGCCGGCGCAGCGCGCGGCCGCCGAGCGCGCCCTCCTGGCCGTACGCGCCCTGCTCCAGCCCAACGGCGCCCTGGCGGCGGGGTGGAGTCCGGGCTGGAAGTACTCCTGGCCGCGCGACTCCGGCTTCGCCTCCGCCGCGTTCGCGCACACCGGCCATGACACCGAGGCCTACCGCATCCTGCGCTACAGCGCCGCGACCCAGCGCAAGGACGGCACCTGGGAAGCGCGTACGAAGCTCGACGGATCCGGGCCGCCCGACGGCAGGCGGTGGCAGCTCGACGCCAACGGCTGGGTCCCCTGGGCCACCTGGCAGTGGTACCGGACGGCCCCCCGGGCCACCCGCCACGCCCGGCTGGTCACCCTCTACCCGATGATCCGAAAGGCGGCCGACCACGCGGCGGGCTCCCTGCGGGCGGACGGGCTGCCCCCGGCCTCCCCCGACTACTGGGAGCTGATGACGACCACCGCGAACATCGGTACGGCCGCGCCGCTGCTCGCCGGGCTCAACGCCTCCGCCGACCTCGCCCGGGAGGCGGACCGTCCGGACGACGCGGCCCGCTGGGCCCGGGCCGCGCGCCGGCTCTCCTCCGGGATCACCGCGCGGTTCCTGCCCCTGGGGTACCAGCGCACCGTCGACGGACGGCACGGGCTCGACAGTGCGGTGGCGTTCATGGCGCCGCCCTTCAACACGGCCCCCGCCGGTCTGCCCGGCGCGCTGGACGTCACGTACCGGGCGCTGCTCCTGCCCAACGGGGGGCTGACCCCCGGGAACGACCCCACGGCGCCCTGGGGCGGGAACGCCTGGACACCCAGTACGGCGTTGTTCGCGCTCGCCTGGGCCACGACGGGCAGGCAGCAGAAAGCCGGTCAGGTCATGGACTGGATCCTCTCCAAGAGGAACACGCTCGGCGAGCTGCCGGAGAAGGTGGACAAGGAGGGCAGGCCCTCCTCCGTGGCCCCCCTCGCGTGGACGGGCTCGATCGCCGTCCTGTCCCTCGTGGCGCTCGACGGCACGGCGCTCCCCGCTCCGCCCCTGCCGGGCCCCTGAGGGGACAGGGGGTCAGACCGGCGCCGTCCCGTCTCCGGGAGGGGGAGCGGTGCGGACCCGCTCCAGCGCGGCCAGGAGGTGCCGGTAGGCGAGCCGTTCGGCCGCCACCGCCCGCCCGAAGGGGAGGTGGTGCGGATCACGGTGCGACCGGGCCTGCGCCGCGGCGGCGAGGCGCAGCTCCCTCGCCCGGTCCACCTCGCTTTTGGCTTCGACGTACGCGGCGTCGAGCAGCCGGTGGTCGAGGACCTCGGCGAAGGCACGCTCCGCCAGGACGCCGAGCCGGTCGAGGTCGTCGGCGCAGCTCGCGGGGGCCGCCTCGGGACAGCCCTTTTCCAGGGCCCGGGACAGCGATCCCAGGGTCGCCCCGAGCTCCGGGTACCCCCAGGCCGGCGCGGCGTCGTTCCTGCACCCGGTGGCGAGGACCACCAGCACGGCGACGGAGGCCAGGGCGCGGACCGCACCCGATCCCGCGCGCCCGCGTGCGGTGGGGAAAGCGGCCATGGCAGCCCCGATCGCCGGTGGTCAGGTGTCAGCTGGTCGGGAGCCGGCCTCTGCCGGGCCCCGATGTGGTCCGGCCGCCATCCTCGCCCGCACCGGTCAGCGCTGCCACCCGGAGCCCGCGCCCCCGGCCTGCGCGATCGTCGAGGGCTGGAGTGCCCGGTGCCACGGGGAGGAGGGCGGGCGGCTGCCGAGCGGCTCGGATCCGGCCGGGGGAACCGTCGTGATGTGCAGACCCGCGTCCAGGCCGAGGGCCGCGGCGACGGCCGTGCCGTCCGGCTCGGCCACGGCCGCCGGCGCGCCCGTGTAGAGCATCTGGGACTCGTACCAGGACGGCGCACTGCCCGGGCCCGACACGCCGACCGTGCCCGTGCCCGCGCGGCCCGCGAGCAGGGGGCCCGCGACGCCGACGGCGCCGTAGCCGCCCTCGCCGCCCGCCTCGGTGACCGGGGAGAAGGTCGGCGCGGGCCCGCCCGCGGTGGCCAGGCTCGTACCGACGGTGCCCGTGCCGGGGCGGCGGAAGTACAGGCGGACCGAGTCGCCCTGCGGGCTCGCCGAGAGCGGGCCGGTGGTCGCCGGCAGCCCGGTCGGGACGGGGCCGCCGAGCGGGGCGTCCGGGGTCGGCTCCACCCAGGCCAGCACGGTCTGGGCCGTGGCCGCGTACACGTGGCGCCGCCCCGTCCCGTCGGTCGTGGCGACCGGGTCACCCAGCAGAGCGGCGCCGCCCAGGGCCTGCCACGCGCCGAAGGCGCCGTCCGGAGTCGCCTGCGCGCGGGCGCGCAGGGTGCGCCGCGAATCGCGTACGTACACGGTGACCCGGCCCTCGCGGTCCACGGCGACGGCCGGTGCACTGATCGCCGAGGTGCCGGATATGTCGCCTGTGTCCGGAGTGCCGAGTGACTGCCACGGGCCGAAGGCGCCGTCGGGCGCGTCCTGGACGGCGTACACGAGGTCACGCCCGTACTCCTCGGGTGTGGCGCCCAGGGTGGTGCGGGTGCCGAAGACCGCGATCCTGCCGTCGGGGAGGCGGGCCGCCGTCGCGCCCGCGTCGATCCCGGAGCCGGAGAGGAACCCGGGACCCTGCCAGGGAGCCCTGGGGCCGCTGCGCGACCAGTACGCCATCCGGCCGTCCAGCACGGCGAAGGCCCACAGGCGACCGGAGACGCCCTCGGTCATCCAGGACGTGCCGTCGCCCCGGCTGTAGCGGATGGTCTGGCTCCATCCGGCGCCGGCGGGCCGGGTCGCCGTCTTGCGGTCGCCGCAGCCGGCGGGGCTGCCGCACCAGTCCTGGTGGTCCGTCCAGGCGTAGGTCTTGAGGTAGCCGAGCTTCTCCTCGGCCGCCTGCGGGTCGAGGGTCGGGGGCAGGGAGCTGTTGGGGTAGCTCACATAGTTCTGGACCGAGAAGTGCGGCCGGTCCGTGGACCTCGCATAGCGTTCGGCCGCGGCCTGCACGAAGCGGGCGCCGTACATGTGGTCCTGGTGGTCGAGGAAGGCGCCGCCGCCCTGCACCCGGCCTGGCGTCGGGTCCTGGGTCCGTATGGTGGTCGGCCGGTACATCGCGAAGACTCCCGCGATGGCCTCCACGGCCTGCTCCTTGGTGTACGAGAACGCGGGCTTGACCGGCGTCCCGGAGGTCAGCTGGGCGCCCAGGGCGGGAACCCTGCCGTTCCACAGGCCGCGGAGGCTGTCCGGATTGTCGCCGGAGATGCTGCGGGCCTCACGCAGCTGCATCCACACCAGGTTGACCTCGGGCCTGGCGACCAGGACGTCCATCTCGGCGCTGCCCCCGCCGGCGGTGGGTATGGACTTGCGCTGCCAGGCGCTGGTGCGTTCGCCGGTGGCCATCTGCGCGTAGGCGGCCCGGATGCCGTTCTGCCGGGCCTCCGCGTAGGCGGCGCGGTCGGCGGGGCGCGCGGGGTCCTCCAGGTGCGGGCTGTGGGCCTCGTTCCTGCCGTCGGACTCGCCGGAGGTCAGGTAGACGGTGGCGACCTTGACGCCCGTCGATATGGAGCGGCTCAGGTCGGGGTTCATGAAGAAGAGGTCGTCGTCGGGATGCGCGACGACCTGGAGGACCGTGCCCTCGGTCACACTCGGCCGGAACGTCGCCTCGGAGGCCGCCGGCTCCTGCGCGTTCCCGTATCCGTAGGCCCAGGTCGTCACCCCGGCGGCGCCGACGGTGAACGCGGCGAGCAGGGCCGCGAGGCGGGTGCGGCTGGCCAGGGACATCGAGAACGCCTTGAGGATCGGTCCGGTGCGGAATTCCGCCGAGGGGGGAGTCGGTGCCCCGATGGCTCCATCACTTCCGGAGACGACCGGGCCCGATTATGCATCGGACCTCTGCGACTGACACACCATCAAGTGGCATATGAAGGCATATCTAGTTCAATGCGAGATATGGGAGATGTGTCCGATATGTCACCACTTGGGTGGTGGTCGTCACGGGCGGGCCGTAGCCCGGGCGGCTGCTGTGAATTTCATGAGTTGAAGTCAGATGGCCCAGGGTTTTTGGTCTCTATGCGGTGGAAAATGCCGTATTTCTGTGTGGGATTGGGGAAGGTGATGTTGCTGTTTCGTTAATAGTTCACTTCTTGACCGCAGTGGTTATGCCGAGTTGACTGCCCCTACCTCGGCCGTCTGAACACGGCCTCGTCAGGGAGGTTCACAACGTGAAGGCACATCTGGTTCGTGCTTCCGTCGCAGTCGTCGCTTCTGCGGCCACTCTCTCGCTCGCCGCGTGCGGTGGTGCGGAGCAGGGTGGCGCCGGACCGGAGGGTTCTGTCAAAGGCGGCGCGATCAAAGTCGGGCTCCTGCTGCCGGAGAATCAGGCCGCGCGTTACGAAAAATTCGACAAGCCTCTGATCGAGAAGGAGATCGCCCTCCTCACGCGAGGAAAGGCCAAGGTGGTCTACGCCAATGCCAAGCAGGACGCGACCACGCAGAACGCCCAGGTCGACGCGATGATCGCCAATAAGGTGAATGTCCTGATCGTCGACGCGGTGGACTCCAAGGCCATCGCCGGCTCGGTCAAGAAGGCCAAGGACGCCGGTATTCCGGTCGTCGCCTACGACCGTCTGGCCGAGGGCCCGATCGACGCCTACACCTCCTTCGACAACGAAGACGTAGGCAAGGTCCAGGGCAAGGCGCTCCTGGAGGCCCTGGGCGACAAGGCCAAGGACGGCCGGATCGTCATGATGAACGGCTCCGTCACCGACCCGAACGCCAAGCTCTTCAAGCAGGGCGCGCACTCCCTCCTCGACGGCAAGGTGAACATCGGCAAGGAGTACGACACCGTCGACTGGAAGCCCGAGAACGCCAACACCAACATGGCGGCCGCGATCTCCGCGTTCGGCAAGGACAAGATCATCGGCGTCTACTCGGCCAACGACGGCATGGCCGGCGGCATCATCGCCGCCCTCAAGGCGGCCGGCCTCTCCACCCTGCCCCCGGTCACCGGCCAGGACGCGGAACTCGCCGGTGTGCAGCGGATCGTGGCGGGCGAGCAGTTCATGACCGTCTACAAGCCGTACGCTCCCGTGGCCGAGGCCGCCGCCACGATGGCCGTCGCGCTGGCCAAGGGCGAGAAGATCGACGACCTCATCAATCAGGTGGTCGACAGCCCGACCACCAAGCGGGTCCCGGCGGTGCTCCTGCCGAGCATCTCCCTCACCAAGGACAACGTGAAGACGACCGTGGTCAAGGACGACGTCTACACGGTGGCCGAGATCTGCACCGACAAGTACAAGGCCGCCTGCGAAGCCATCGGCCTGAACTAGTGCTGTGACCGGCTGGGTTCACCGGTCCCGACTCCCCCGGTGCGGTATACGTCCCATGGGGCCCGCCCGGTCCCCGCGAAGGGAGTGGTTGCCGTGGAGCGCACGACGTGCTGCGTGGTGGGAGGCGGCCCGGCCGGAATGGTGCTGGCGCTGCTGCTGGCCCGGGCCGGTGTGGACGTGACGGTGCTGGAGAAACACGGCGACTTCCTGCGCGACTTCCGCGGTGACACCGTGCACCCCTCGACCCTGTCGCTGCTGGAAGACATCGGCCTCGCCGAACGGTTCGCCCGGCTGCCGCAGCGCCGGGTGACCTCGGTGCAGCTGCCCATCGGGCCGGACCGGTCCCTGGTCACGGTCGGGAACATCGGCGCGCTGCACGGGAAGTACAACTACATCGCGATGGTGCCCCAGTGGGACCTGCTCGACCTCCTCGCCGACGAAGCGGGCCGCGAACCCTCCTTCCGCCTGCGCATGAACACCGAGGCGACCTCCTACCTCGTCGAGCGCGGCCGGGTCACCGGCGTGCGCTACCGCACCGCGGACGGCAGCACCGGCGAGCTCAGAGCCACCCTGACCGTGGCCTGCGACGGCCGCGGCTCACTGGCCAGAGCACTGCCCGAACTCGGCCTGGAACACTTCCCGTGCCCCATGGACGCCTGGTGGTTCCGCCTGCCGCGCCGCGAGGACGACCCCAGCGGACTCGTGGGGGCCCTGGGCGACAGGTTCTTCACCGCGCTCATCGACCGCGGCGACTACTGGCAGTGCGCCGCGCTCATCCCCAAAGGCACCGACGCCGGGCGCCGCGCCGAGGGCCTGGAGCGCTTCATGACCCGCTTCACGGCCGCGGCCCCGTGGCTGGCCGACCGAAGCGGCGCCGTCACCTCCTGGGACGAGGTGAAACTGCTCGACGTACGGCTCGAGCGCCTGCGCCGCTGGCACCGCCCCGGGCTGCTGTGCATCGGCGACGCCGCCCACGCGATGTCACCTGTGTTCGGCATCGGCATCAACCTCGCCGTGCAGGACGCGGTGGCCGCGGCCCGCCACCTCGTACGGCCGCTGCGCGAGGGCACCGTAGGCCTCCGCGACGTGCGCCGCGTCCAACACCGTCGCTGGCCCACCACCGTGGCCACCCAAAGCCTCCAGCGCATCGCCCACACCCAGGTCATCGAACCGCTGCTGGCCGGCCGCACCGCGTTCGGCGATCCTCGACGGGCCAAGCGGATGACGGAGCTCGTCACCGAATCACGGTGGCTGAACCGGATCCCGGCCTACTTCCTCGCGTACGGAGCCCTGCGCGAGCGCCCCCCGAGGGAATCGCTCCGCTGACGGTACGGCCCGGTGACGGCTCGGCGATCACGGTCCGTTCGGCCGAGCCCGCCGCGCGCCCGCCCCGGGCGCTGCGACCGGGCGAAAAGGCTTGGGCGGGACGACGGCCGGCTGCTAGCGTCTCGGTCAGGCCGTGACGTCACTTGAGGAGGTGGGACCCATGAACGCTGTACGCATTGGGTGCTCCCCCTCTCCACGGTCAGGCGATTGACGTAGATGTCGCCGGGAGCGCCTCCAGAAGGCAATCCCGAGAGGCAACAACCATGCGCTTCACCACGGAGACGTCGTCGAACGGCGTCATCGAACGTGCTTTCACGCTGGGTGACATCACCGGCGTGCTCTGGTCGCCCGCATCCGGCTCCGACCGCGCACCCCTGGTACTGATGGCTCACGGCGGCGGCCAGCACAAGAAGGCGCCGGGAATCCTGGGCCGTGCGCACCGCTTCGTGACCGACTGCGGTTTCCACGTCGCCGCCATCGACGCGCCCGGACACGGCGACCGCCCCCGCACGGCGGCGGACGACCGGCACATCGCCGCCCTACGGCAGGCGCAGGCGGCGGGCGAGCCGCTCGGCCCGGTCGTCGTGGGGATCCACATCGACCTGGCGGCGCGTGCCGTGCCGGAATGGCGGGCGACCCTGGACGCCCTCCAGGAACTGCCGGAGATCGGCGCCGAGGGGCCGGTCGGTTTCTGGGGAATCATGCAGGGCACCGGGATCGGGGTGCCGTTGGCGGCGGCCGAACCCAGGATCACCGCGGCGGTCTTCGGTTGTCTCGGGCATGAATCCCTGACCGAGGAGGCGGCGCGCATCACCGTCCCGGTCGAGTTCCTGCTCCAGTGGGACGACGAGCACATCGACCGCCAGTCCGCTCTCGCGTTGTTCGACGCCTTCGCTTCGAAGGAGAAGACGTTGCACGCCAACGCCGGCGGACACGCGGAGATGCCCAGGTTCGAGGTCGACAGCGCGACCCGCTTCTTCGCCCGGCATCTCGGCCGGGCCGGCACGTCACCCGCCTGACGCGAGGGGGTGTCGGCGTCCGGCGCACCCGCCGGC
>NZ_JBHWVJ010000065.1:0-17840 GCF_042736725.1 Streptomyces sp. NPDC060028
TGGCCGCCCCGGCCGCTGCCGCCCCGGCCGCCGCTCCGGCTCCGGTCGCCGCCCCTGCCCCCGTGGCCGCTCCGGCTCCGGTCGCCGCTCCGGCTCCGGTCGCGCCGGCCGCCCCCGCCGCCCCGGTTTCCGCCGGTGACGAGGGCGCGTACGTGACCCCGCTGGTGCGCAAGCTCGCCTCGGAGTCCGGCGTCAACCTGTCCACGGTCTCGGGCACCGGTGTCGGTGGCCGCATCCGCAAGCAGGACGTCCTGGCCGCCGCCGAGGCCGCCAAGGCCGCCGCCGCCAAGGCTCCGGCCGCCGCTGCTCCCGCCGCCAAGGCTCCGGCCGCCGCGGTGTCCGAGCTGCGCGGTCAGACGGTCAAGATGACCCGCATGCGCAAGGTCATCGGCGACAACATGATGAAGGCCCTGCACTCGCAGGCGCAGCTCAGCTCCGTGGTCGAGGTGGACATCACCAAGATCATGAAGCTGCGCGAGCAGGCCAAGGGCTCCTTCCTGGCCCGCGAGGGCGTCAAGCTCTCGCCGATGCCGTTCTTCGTCAAGGCCGCTGCCCAGGCACTGAAGGCCCACGCGGTCGTCAACGCCCGGATCAACGACGACGAGGGCACCATCACCTACTTCGACTCGGAGAACATCGGCATCGCCGTGGACTCCGAGAAGGGCCTGATGACCCCGGTCATCAAGGGTGCCGGTGACCTCAACCTGGCGGGCATCTCCAAGGCGACCGCCGACCTGGCCTCCAAGGTCCGCGGCAACAAGATCACGCCGGACGAGCTGTCGGGCGCGACCTTCACCATCAGCAACACCGGTTCGCGCGGTGCGCTGTTCGACACCGTCATCGTGCCCCCGAACCAGGTCGCCATCCTGGGCATCGGTGCCACGGTCAAGCGCCCGATGGTCATCGAGACCCCCGAGGGCACCGTCATCGGCGTCCGCGACATGACGTACCTGACCCTGTCCTACGACCACCGCCTGGTGGACGGTGCGGACGCGGCCCGGTACCTCTCGGCCGTCAAGGGCATCCTCGAGGCCGGCGAGTTCGAGGTCGAGCTCGGTCTCTGAGCCGAACGGCTTGTAACCAGCCTCACTGTCGGCGCCCTCGCCCGGGATACTCCCGGGCGGGGGCGCCGCCGTATTGTCTACGCATCAGGCCCCGCGTGACCCTGCACACCCACCAGGAGATGAACCGCCGATGATCACCCCACCCGTCGTGCACTCGCTGCGCGAGCAGATCCGCGAGCACATCGTGGAGGGGATCGTCAGCGGGCGCTGGAAGCCCGGCGAGCGCATCGTGGAGCGCCGGATCGCCGTGGAGCTGGAGGTCAGCCAGACGCCCGTACGCGAGGCCCTGCGCGAGCTGGAGACGCTGCGGCTGATCGAGTCGGCGCCGAACAAGGGCGTGCGCGTACGCAATCTCTCGGCGGCCGACCTGGAGGAGATCTACCCGGTCCGGGCCGGCCTGGAGCAGATCGCGGCCGAGCTGGCCGCGCCCCGGCTGGCGGCGGACTGCACGGCTCTGGAGCCGCACGTGGCGGCCCTGTGGGAGGCCGACCGCAGCGAGGACGGCACGGCGCAGGTGCGGCACACCGTCGGCTTCCACCGGGAGCTGGTGCGGGCGGCCGGGAACAGCGTGCTGCTGCACACCTGGGAGAGCCTGGGCATCGAGGTGTTCACGGCCCTGTCCATCCGGTGGCTGGGGACCGTCCAGAAGTCCTACGCCGAGGAGCACGAAGCCCTCGTCGAGGCGTTCCGCAGCCAGGACCCCGAGATCGGTCTGCTCGTGAAGCGGCACGTACTGGGGTGCGCGCCGCGCGCGTGATCACCCCCTGACGACGCCCCTCCCGGGCGCCCCTTTTACCCTGATTTGCCCGGCACCGCGTGCCTTTCTTCCTGGCACGCGGTGCCGACTTTTGTCATATGGACGTTTCTTCGTCACTTTTATTTGATCGATCATCGATCAGCGATTTACAGTCGGTTCCGGACCTCAACCAGGTTCAACAACCCTGTCCTGCCCGTCAGGGATTTTCTTCACCACCTCTCCTTGTCCGGAAGGCGGCGCACACCGATGTCCGACCCCGTAGGAAAGCTTCCGAGCGAGCTCGACCAGCTCCCGGACCGCGACACCGAGGAGACCGCCGAATGGGCGGCCTCACTCGACGCCGTCGCCAAGGCCGCCGGTACGCGCCGCGCCGAATACCTGCTCCGCCGCACGCTGCAGCACGCCGAGGCCGCCGGCCTCGCGCTGCCGAAGCTGCTGGAGACGGACTACGTCAACACCATCCCCACCGCCGCGGAGCCGGAGTTCCCCGGTGACGAGGAGATGGAGGCCAGGATCACCGCCTGGAACCGCTGGAACGCGGCCGCCATGGTGACCCGCGGCTCCAAGTACGGCGTCGGCGGCCACATCGCCACCTTCGCCTCCGCCGCGTGGCTGTACGAGACCGGCTTCCAGCACTTCTTCCGCGGGAAGGAGGCCGACGGATCGGGCGACCAGCTCTACATCCAGGGCCACGCCTCCCCCGGCATCTACGCCCGCGCCTTCCTCGACGGCCGGATCTCCGAGCAGCAGCTCGACAAGTTCCGCCAGGAGTCCGGCGGCAACGGCCTGCCGTCCTACCCGCACCCGCGGCGCCTGCCGTGGCTGTGGGAGTTCCCGACGGTGTCCATGGGCCTCGGCCCGCTGTCCGCGATCTACCAGGCGCGCTTCAACCGCTACCTGCAGAACCGCAGCATCAAGGACACCGCCAACTCGCACGTCTGGGCCTTCCTGGGCGATGGCGAGATGGACGAGCCCGAGTCGACCGCCGCCCTGGCCCTCGCCTCCCGCGAGCAGCTCGACAACCTGACCTTCGTCATCAACTGCAACCTGCAGCGCCTCGACGGTCCGGTCCGCGCCAACTTCCGCGTGGTCCAGGAGCTGGAGGCCCAGTTCCGCGGCGCCGGCTGGAACGTCATCAAGTCGCTGTGGGGCTCCGCCTGGGACGAGCTGTTCCAGCTCGACACCACGGGCGCCCTGGTACGCCGCCTGCGCGAGGTACCCGACGCGCAGTTCCAGACGTACGCGACCCGCGACGTGGCCTACATCCGCCAGCACTTCTTCGGCGCCAACGCCGAGCTCGTGCAGCTGGCCGGCGTGCTCTCCGACGCGAAGATCGCCGAGTGCTTCCACAGCTCCCGCGGCGGCCACGAGCCCCGCAAGGTCTACGCCGCGTACAAGGCTGCCCTGGAGCACAAGGGCGCGCCGACGGTCATCCTCGCGCAGACCGTCAAGGGCTACACGCTGGGCGCCGGGTTCGAGTCGAAGAACGCGAACCACCAGATGAAGAAGCTGACGATCGACGAGTTCAAGGACATGCGTGACCTCCTTGGCCTCCCGATCCCGGACAGCGCCTTCGCCGACGGCCAGGTCCCGTACGGCCACCCGGGCGCGAACAGCCCCGAGGTGCAGTACCTGAACGAGCGCCGCGCGGCCCTCGGCGGCCCGGCCCCGGCCCGCAAGGTCAAGCACGTGGCCCTGCCGGCTCCGGCCGAGCGCTCCTTCGCCCCGCTGCTCAAGGGCTCCGGCAAGCAGGAGATGGCCACCACCATGGCCTTCGTCCGGCTCGTCAAGGACCTGATGCGGGACAAGGAGACCGGCAAGCGCTGGGTGCCGATCGTCCCCGACGAGGCCCGCACCTTCGGCATGGAGTCCCTCTTCCCCTCGGCCGGCATCTACTCGCCGCTGGGTCAGACGTACGAGCCGGTCGACCGCGACCAGCTCATGTACTACAAGGAAGCCAAGGACGGCCAGATCCTCAACGAGGGGATCACCGAGGCCGGCGCCATGGCCGACTTCATCGCCGCCTGCACGTCGTACGCGACGCACGGCGAGCCGATGATCCCGTTCTACATCTTCTACTCGATGTTCGGCTGGCAGCGCACCGCCGACCAGATGTGGCAGCTCGCCGACCAGCTCGGCAAGGGCTTCATCGTCGGCGCCACCGCCGGCCGCACCACGCTGACCGGTGAGGGCCTGCAGCACGCCGACGGCCACTCGCACCTGATCGCGTCCACGAACCCGGCGTCGCTCAACTACGACCCGGCCTTCGCGTACGAGATCGCGGTGATCGTCAAGGACGGTCTGCGCCGCATGTACGGCGAGAAGCCGGAAGACGTCTTCTACTACCTGACGGTCTACAACGAGCCGAAGCCGCAGCCCGCGATGCCCGAGGGCGTCGAGGAAGGCATCCTGCGCGGCCTCTACCGTTTCAACACCGCGGCCGACCTGGCCGGGGCCGCCCCGGCCGCCGACGCCCCGAAGATCCAGCTGATGGCCTCGGGTACGGCGATCCACTGGGTGCTGGAGGCGCAGCAGCTGCTCGCCGCCGACTGGAACGTGGCCGCCGACGTCTGGTCCGCCACCTCCTGGGGCGAGCTGCGGCGCGACGCGCTGGAGTGCGACGAGGCGCTGCTGCGCGGCGAGGTGCGCACCCCGTACGTCACCCGCGCGCTGGAGGGCGTGACCAGCCCGGTCCTCGCCGTGTCCGACTGGATGCGTCAGGTCCCGGACCAGATCAGCCAGTGGGTGGAGCAGGACTACACCTCGCTGGGCACCGACGGCTTCGGCCTGTCCGACACCCGTGAGGGCGCCCGCCGGCACTTCGGTGTCGACGCCCAGTCCATCGTGGTGGCCGCGCTGGCCCAGCTCGCCCGCCGCGGCGAGGTACCGGCGTCCGCCATCAAGGAGGCCCGGGAGCGCTACGGCCTCTGAGCCGCCCGCGACCGGGATGCGAAAGGCCGGTGTCCGCCCCCTGTCGGGGGTGGACACCGGCCTTTCGCCGTACGCGCGGTGGCGGCGTGGGGGTGGACCCGTGATGCTGGAGCGGTGATGGACGAGACGGAGTTCTGGGAGATCGTCGACCGTACCCGCGAGGCCGCCGAGGGCGACCCCGAGGAACACGCCGAGCTGCTCGTGGAGCGGCTCGCGCAGCTCGATCCGGACTCCGTCCTGGACTTCGCCCGGCACTTCGAGTCCCGGTACAACCGGGCCTACACCTGGGACCTGTGGGGCGCCGCGTGGGTCCTGCTCGACGGGGCGAGCGACGACGCGTTCGACTACTTCCGGTGCTGGCTGATCGGCCAGGGCCGGGAGGTCTTCGAGGGCGGGGTGCACGACCCGGACCAGCTCGCGGAGCTGCTGGCCGAGTTCGACGAGGAGATCGACGGGGACGGCGAGGAGCTGGGGTACGCGGCCGACGAGGCGTACGAGCAGCTGACCGGGGCGGTGGCGCCGGATCTGGGGGTCCCGCTGCAAGCGGCGGAGCCGGAGGGCGCCCCGCTGGACTTCGAGAACGAAGCCGTGCTCGCGGAGCGCTTCCCCCGGCTCTGGGACCGTTTCAGAGGCTGATGCCGGTTGGTGCCGATGCCGGCTGATGGCTAGTAGTGCGTACCGCCGTCGATGCGGATCTCCGTACCGGTGATGAAGGCGCCGTCCTCGGAGCCCAGCATGGCGACCACGCCGGCGACGGTCTGCGGGCCGGCGAAGCCCTGGCCGAGGGCCGGGGCGAGCTTGGCGAACAGGCTCCAGTCGGTGTCCTCGGGCAGGCCGGGGCCGGTGCCGGTGGTCATGCCGCTCTCGATGGAGCCGGGCGCGACGGAGACGAAGCGCAGGCCCTGCTTGCTGTACTCGGCGGCCAGCGCGTGGGTCATGGACTGGATGCCGCCCTTGCTGGCCGCGTAGGCGGACATGTAGGGGTGGGCGAAGGACGCCGAGGTGGAGCTGAAGTTGACGACGACCGGCTGCGCGCCCTCCAGCAGCGCCGGGAGCGATGCGCGGATGACCAGGAAGGTGCCGGTCAGGTTGACCCCGATGACCTTGTTCCAGAGGTCGAGGGTGGTCTCGTGGGTGTGCGCGGAGCGCAGGATGCCCGCGGCGTTGACGAGTACGTCGAGGCCGCCGAGGCTCTCGACAGCGGCGGCCACGCCTTCCTTGACCGCGGTCTCGTCGGATATGTCGAGTACGGCGGTGGTCAGGCGGGCCCCGTGCCCGTCGGCGGCGGCCTGCTCTGCGGTGGCCTTGAGGCCGGCCTCGCTGACGTCCACGGTGTGGACGCGGCCGCCCTCCGACAGAATGCGGTGGACGGTGGCCTGGCCGATGCCGGAGCCGCCGCCGGTGATGAGGACTCGCCGTGCTTCGTAACGGTTCATGGGGCGAGCCTACCGGCGCGATGGCACGTTTTGCCAGCCTGGCAATGCACGCAGTTGTCGGCAGTCCGAGGGAGTACCCTTCCTTGGTGAGATCCCCACGTCCGTACGCTCCCCAGGCCGGCCCCGCAGCCCAGTCGCTGACCGAGCGCCGCAAGGCCGCCACCCAGCTCGACATCGCCCGCGCGGCCTGTGAACTGTTCGCCGAGCACGGCCCGGACGCCACGACCGCCGAGGACATCGCCCACCGGGCGGGCGTGGCGCTGCGGACGTTCTACCGCTACTTCCGCAACAAGCAGGAGGCGGTGGCCCCGCTGCTCGCGGGCGGCGGTGACGCCTGGCGCGCCCTGCTCGCCGAGGAGGACCCAGGCACCCCGCTGACCGAGGCCCTGGAACGCGCCGTCACCCGTTCCCTGAGCGACTCCCAGGCCGTGGAGGAGGGCCTGGAGGTCACCCGCGGCCTGCTGCGCGCGGCGGTGACCGACGAGGCCCTGCGCGCGGTCTGGTACAAGGTGAACCAGGACTCCGAGGAGCGCCTGGTCCCGGTGGTGGCCCGGCTGGCCGGCCCGGACGCCGACGTGCTCGGCATCCGCCTCCTCGCCGCTGCGGCCACGGACGCGATCCGCATCGCCCTGGAACTCTGGTCGGGCACCGACGCCCCGGTCAGCGGCCCCGGCTCCCCGGCGGAACTCGCGGTCCGCTGCCTGCGCGACCTCACCGGCGCCATGCCCCTGCTGCGCTGATCAGAGGAAGTTCCGCGACTTCTCCTCCAGGTGCGAGGCGAAGAAGGCCGGGGCGTCGGGCCGCATCCGGGCGAGCGCGACCATCGCCGTCACGATGACGTCGGCGACCTCCGCCTCTACGTCGCCCCAGGTGTGCGAGTTCCCCTTGCGCGGATTGGTCCCCTTGGCCCCGATGACGGCCTGCGCGGCCTCGCCGAACTCCTCCCCGATCTTCAGGATCTGCAGCGTCACGCTCTCCTCCCGCGCGACCCCGCGCTCCCGGTCGTGCGCGTCGAACCGCGCGACGAGCGCGGCAATGGTCTTCCAGGGATCTTCCATGGCCCGAACCTAGCCGGAAACGACGAAGCCCCGCCGGGCTCCGAGGAGACCGGCGGGGCTTCGCGCGCTGTTTAGATGTCGAAGTAGAGCTCGAACTCGTGCGGGTGCGGGCGCAGCGCGATCGGGGCGATCTCGTGCGTGCGCTTGTAGTCGATCCAGGTCTCGATCAGGTCGGGGGTGAAGACACCGCCGGCCAGGAGGTACTCGTGGTCCTCCTCGAGGGCCTTGAGGACGTCCTCGAGGCTGGTCGGGACCTGCGGGACGCTCGCGTGCTCGTCGGGCGAGAGCTCGTAGAGGTCCTTGTCGATCGGCTCCATCGGCTCGATCTTGTTCTTGACGCCGTCGAGGCCGGCCAGGAGGAGCGCCGCGAACGCCAGGTACGGGTTCGAGGACGGGTCCGGGGCGCGGAACTCGACGCGCTTGGCCTTCGGGTTGGAGCCCGTGATCGGGATGCGCATGGCCGCGGAGCGGTTGCGCTGCGAGTACACCATGTTGACCGGCGCCTCGAAGCCCGGGACCAGGCGGTGGTAGGAGTTCACCGTCGGGTTGGTGAACGCCAGCAGCGACGGGGCGTGCTTGAGGATGCCGCCGATGTAGTAGCGCGCGGTGTCCGAGAGGCCCGCGTAGCCGGCCTCGTCGTAGAACAGCGGGTCGCCGTTGGCCCACAGCGACTGGTGGACGTGCATGCCCGAGCCGTTGTCGCCGAAGATCGGCTTCGGCATGAAGGTCGCGGTCTTGCCGTTGCGCCAGGCGACGTTCTTCACGATGTACTTGAAGAGCATCAGGTCGTCGGCCGCGGCGAGCAGCGTGTTGAACTTGTAGTTGATCTCGGCCTGGCCACCGGTGCCGACCTCGTGGTGCTGGCGCTCGACCTGGAGGCCCTGGGCGTCCAGCTCGAGGGAGATCTCGGCGCGCAGGTCGGCGAAGTGGTCGACCGGGGCGACCGGGAAGTAACCGCCCTTGTAGCGGACCTTGTAGCCGCGGTTGTTCTCCTCGGAACCGGTGTTCCAGGCGCCGGCCTCGGAGTCGATGTGGTAGAAGCTCTCGTTCGCGGTGGTCGCGAAGCGCACGCTGTCGAACACGTAGAACTCGGCCTCGGGCCCGAAGTACGCGGTGTCGGCGATGCCGGTGGAGGCGAGGTACGCCTCGGCCTTCTTCGCGATGTTGCGCGGGTCGCGGCTGTAGGCCTCACCCGTGATCGGGTCGTGGATGAAGAAGTTGATGTTGAGCGTCTTGTCCTTGCGGAACGGGTCCAGGCGCGCGGTGCTGATGTCGGCGCGCAGCGCCATGTCGGACTCGTGGATCGCCTGGAAGCCGCGGATCGAGGAGCCGTCGAAGGCCAGCTCCTCGTTCGGGTCGAACGCGCGCCCCGGAATGGTGAAGTGCTGCATCACACCAGGCAGGTCGCAGAAGCGGACGTCGACGAACTTGACGTCGTTCTCCTCGATGTACTGCTTCACTTCGTCGGCGTTCTGGAACATCCAACTCCTCCTACTCCCGGCCCCGGGGCAGGGCGGGCTTTATAGCTCGTGGTGCGTCAGTGCGGTGCCGCACGCTGACCCGACCATAAGCAGACGGGATTTCTCAGGCATGACCCATTTGTTTCACACAAGTTAACCAGGGTCCCGCCGGAATGCCGGGGAGCAGCACGGGTACCGTGGTCGCGTGGACAAGAGGCAAGCAATCGGATCCTGGCTCTCCGGCCCCCGCGCGGCCGCCGAGGACATGGGCGTCGACTTCGGCTACCCCGGCCGGCAGCTCGGCCTGCCGCAGCAGGGGCCCGGCTCGGTGGCCCGGTTCGGGCGCCGGTTCGGCGCCGTGGCCATCGACTGGATCGGCTGCCAGCTGATCGCATACGGGCTGATCACGGGCCGCGACGCGAGCGCGACGGGCAACTGGACGCTGGCGCTCTTCGTGACCCTGAGCATCCTGACCGTCGGCACCGTGGGCTTCACCCCCGGGAAGCGAATCCTGGGGCTCCGGGTCATCTCGCAGGACGGCGGGCGCCTCGGCATCGGCCGCGTGGTGCTGCGCACCGTGCTGCTGGCCCTGGTCATCCCGGCGATCGTCTGGGACCGCGACGGCCGCGGCCTCCACGACCGCCTCAGCCGCGCGGTCCAGGTCCGCATCTGAGAGCAGCACATACAGACGCACAGGGGGCGCCTGGGAGCGATAGCTCCGAGGCGCCCCCTGTGCGTCTGTATGCAATCCGGATCCAGGACTCCTGACAGAAGCCACCCCAAAGGGGGATCCATCCCGTCCGGCACCGAAATGATGCCAACCCCCACTAGCGTGGCGATCACACGGATGACCCCGGGCGTGCGCCAACACCCCGGGGTCTGGCCAGCGGCAGAAATACTTCGATCTACATCGCCGACAAGGGCTGGGAGCACGTAGGTACGTACTCCGACGAAGGATCTGGGCATCTTCGGGTATCGAATCCTCAACCCGGGCCGCCGCGGCGAGCAGCGCGTGGTGATCGATGAGTGCGACGGAGGAGACCGCTGCTCCCGGTCAATCCCTTGCACCACTCGTCACGAGGCGCCCGTCTTGCGCCGGGCGAGGCAGCTTGCCGTCGAAGAGCAGGGCAAGTGGGGCCGCGTCGCTCTGGACCTCTTCCCCAACGGGGAGGGGATGGCCCGCCAGAAGGGGGGCCTGGCTCCCCGGACCGTCCTGGAAGCCCTCTTGAAGAAGGCGAGGACCGATGCACGGTGGGCCCAGCTTGACGCGGAACACGGCTCCACGGGGTTGCGCGGCCATTGGCGGCGCTGGATGGACTCAGGCCTGTGGGAGGCGCTCATGAACGCGTTGGAGGGGTGCCCGGGCACCCCTCCGACGAAGCCTCATCCACTGCCGTCGATGGAAGTGACCGCACAGGTCACTCCCGATGCCCTCATCGCGGCCGCGGACCTCGCATGCCGCGCCCTCCGGGCATCGGGCCCTTGGGGATCGGCATGTTGCTCATCAGGTCGCCCATGGCCCGGAGCTTGTCGTTGACCGCGGTGATCTGCGGGCCGGCCAGGACCCGGGGCAGCTTCAGCAGGGTCGTACGGACCTTCTTGAGCGGCACCTCGCCCTCGCCGGTGCCGACGATGAAGTCGTGGACCGGGATCTCGGGCATGATCCGGGCCAGCTTCTTCTTCTCGTTGGCCAGCATGGGCTTCACCCGGTTCGGGTTGCCCTCGGCGATCAGCACCACGCCCGCCTTGCCGACGGCACGGTGGACGATGTCCTGCTGCCTGCTCATCGCGACGGCGGGGGTGGTCGTCCAGCCCCGTCCCACGTTGTCCAGTACGGCCGCGGCCGCGCCCGGCTGTCCCTCCATCTGCCCGAAGGCAGCCCGCTCGGCCCGTCGTCCGAAGACGATCGCCATCGCGAGGAACGCCACCAGGAAGCCCAGGATGCCCAGGTAGACCGGGTGGCCGATCAGGAAGCCGATCGCGAGAAAGACACCGAAGGTGACGATTCCCACGCCCGCGACGATCAGACCGACCTTCGGGTCGGCCTTGCGCGTCATCTTGTACGTGAGGGCGATCTGCTTCAGTCGCCCGGGGTTCGCAGCAGTCTCTGCGTTTGACTTCCTCGCCATGCAGCGAAGTTTACGTGGCCTGCGGAGTCCGGGTCGCCGCGGCCTCGAGTACGTGCTCGGTTTCGACCCGATCCTTGGCCCTGCGGCGGTCTTCGAGCACCGCGGTCCAGGCGTTGCGGCGGGCTCCGCTCATGAGCAGCGACTCGATGCCCCGGAAGGCGTCGGTGACGGACGGGATGGCGATGGCGCGTACGGGCGCGGCCTGCATGATGTCGATCCCTTTCACGTGCTCACTCGGTGGTGTGTGCGGTGCGTGGAGCAATCGTCACTGATTGGTGTTACCAGGGTGTGGCCAGTCGGTCAAATGTGATTGACGCGTTGCACACATTGACGCGGCCCGCCGGACTCTTCCTGGAAAGAGCCTAGGGGCCGCGCCGTGCGGTGTTACCCGCGAGTAAGACTTTGTGCGCGACTTCACACAGTCGCGCGCTTCTCCATCGCCTGCTGGTAGAGACGGCCCGCGCGGTACGAGGAGCGGACCAGCGGCCCGGACATCACACCGGAGAAGCCGATCTCCTCGGCCTCCTTCGCCAGCTCCACGAACTCGGCCGGTTTCACCCAGCGCTCGACGGGGTGGTGCCGCGGCGAGGGCCGCAGGTACTGGGTGATGGTGATGAGCTCGCAGCCCGCCTCGTGCAGGTCCTTCAGGGCCTGCGAGACCTCTTCGCGCTCCTCGCCCATGCCGAGGATCAGGTTCGACTTGGTGACCAGGCCGTAGGCGCGCGCCTTGGTGATCACCTCGAGCGAGCGCTCGTAGCGGAAGCCGGGGCGGATCCGCTTGAAGATCCGCGGCACCGTCTCGACGTTGTGCGCGAAGACCTCGGGGCGGGAGGCGAAGACCTCCTCCAGCAGCTCCGGGACCGCGTTGAAGTCCGGGGCCAGCAGCTCGACCTTGGTGTGGCCCGACTCGCGGCCCGCCGTCTGCTGGTGGATCTGCCGGACGGTCTCCGCGTACAGCCAGGCGCCGCCGTCGGCCAGGTCGTCGCGCGCGACGCCCGTGATGGTGGCGTAGTTCAGGTCCATCGTGACCACGGACTCGCCGACACGGCGCGGCTCGTCCCGGTCCAGGGCCTCGGGCTTGCCCGTGTCGATCTGGCAGAAGTCACAGCGCCGGGTGCACTGGTCGCCACCGATGAGGAAGGTGGCCTCGCGGTCCTCCCAGCATTCGTAGATGTTCGGACAACCGGCTTCCTGGCACACCGTGTGCAGTCCTTCGCCCTTCACCAGGGCCTGCATCTTGGTGTACTCGGGACCCATCTTGGCCCGGGTCTTGATCCACTCGGGCTTGCGCTCGATGGGGGTCTGGGCGTTACGGACCTCGAGGCGCAGCATCTTGCGTCCGTCGGGTGCGACTGCGGACACGACCGGCTCCCTGTGACTTTGATTCTTCGGCGCCCACCAGGGTACGCCCGTAATTTCGTACGCTCTTACGTCCGCCAACCTGCGAGGGCGCGGCGGCATTCCCCGCTGCTAGCCGGCGGCCGGCTCTGTCTCGCGGGGCCGGAGCTCCGCGTGCTCGAACACCTCGGTCAGGTGCCGCTCGACGACCGGCAGCACCTCGGCGATGGTGATCTCGCGGCCCAGCTCGTAGGAGAGCGAGGTCACACCCGCGTCCCGGATCCCGCAGGGGACGATCCGGTCGAACCAGGTGTTGTCGGGGTTCACGTTGATCGCGAAGCCGTGCATGGTGACGCCCTTGGCCACGCGGATGCCGATGGCGGCGAGCTTGCGGTCCTCGCGGCGCTGGCCGGCGTTGGACGGGGCGTACTCGGGGCCGTTGAGACGGGCGTCGAACTCCTCGTCCTGCAGACGGGGGTCGAAGTCCAGCGAGAGCCCGCCGATCTTCGGGCGCTCCTCGACGGGGTCGCCCAGGACCCAGACGCCGGAGCGGCCCTCCACGCGGGTGGTCTCCAGGCCGAACTCGGCGGCGGTGCGGATCAGGGCGTCCTCGAGGCGCCGGACGTGTGCGACCACGTCCACCGGCCGCGGCAGCTTCATGATCGGGTAGCCGACCAGCTGGCCCGGGCCGTGCCAGGTGATCTTGCCGCCGCGGTCCACGTCCACGACGGGCGTGCCGTCCAGCGGGCGCTCGCTGTCGGCGGTGCGCCGGCCTGCGGTGTAGACGGGCAGGTGCTCCAGCAGCAGGCAGGTGTCCCCGGCCTCGTCCGCGAAACGGGCGGCGTGCACCCGGCGCTGTTCTTCCCACGCCACCGTGTACTCGACGGCTTCCGGCCCGAAGCCCAGATGGACAAACCCAAGCTCAGCCACCGCGGCGCCTCCTCGTTGAACCTGCTGCGTGCACGTATCGCACCAAGCAAGGGTACGGCGGCCCGCGCGGGAGGCTTCAGGCGCCTGCCGGCGGCCCCGGCGGGAGCCAGATCGGCGGCTCCTCGCGGGCCTGCGGCGCGGCCTCTCCCCCGGCGCCGGGGCCCGTCGCCGGCGGGCCGGGCAGCTGCCTGGGCCGCCGGCGCCCCTTGGCCGGCCGGTCCGGGTCCTCGTCGGCGCGCGGCAGCCGCCGGTGTCCCTCGGAGTGGTCGTTGACCCAGCCGCACACCCCGCAGGCGTAGCGGCCGTCCAGTCCCGCGATGTACGTCCCACAGCGCCGGCACTCCGCCTCGGTCAGCTCGGGCGCGGGCAGCGGCGCCGTGGACTCGGCAGTTCTCTCGGCGGAAGGGCGCACCCCGGTGGTCCGGCGGGTCATGGGCGGCAGCGTACGCCGACGGAGGGGGTCGGTCCGTAAAGAGCCCCGCCGATTCTGCACACGATCGGATGAATGTGGGGCAGAGCGGGCGGCGCAGGCGGAGTTCGCCGCTACATTCACGCCGTTCACAGGGCCGGGACTCCGGTCCGTCACGTCAGGAGACCGTGGAGCCGATGACGGAACGACCTGCCCAGCGCGTCCCCAACCGGCAGCTCGCGGCTTTGATCGCGGAAGCCGGGTTCTCCAACGCCGGGCTAGCCCGCCGCGTCGACCAGCTCGGCCTCGAACACGGTCTCGACCTGCGGTACGACAAGACCTCCGTGACCCGCTGGCTGCGGGGGCAGCAGCCGCGCGGCACCACCCCGGCGCTCATCGCGGAGGTCTTCACCCGGCGCCTCGGGCGGCGCCTGTCCGCCCAGGACCTGGGCCTGGACGCCTGCGCCCCCGTGTACGCCGGTCTGGAGTTCGCGGCCACCCCCGAGGAGGCCGTGGACATCGCGAGCGGGCTGTGGCGCAAGGACTCCGGCTCGCACGCGGAGCTGCGGAAGATCGCCTTCACCCCGGCCGGGCTGGTCGTGCCCAGCCGGGACTGGCTCATCGGACGGGCCGACGAGCGCGTGGGCCGCGGCGCCGAGCAGACCGCCGCGCGGGTGCCCGTACAGGGCCGGGCCTCGGTGCCCCGCCAGCGGCAGATCGACCGCGGGCCCGGGCAGCGGGTGACCGGCGGGGACATCGCGGCGCTGAGATCGGTGAGCGAGCTGTTCCGCACCCTGGACCAGGCCTACGGCGGCGGCCATGCCCGCCAGGCCCTGGTGCGGTACCTGGAGCACGAGGCCGAGCCGATGCTCCGCGGCACCTACGGGGAGACCACCGGGCGGCGGCTGTTCTCGGCCGCCGCCGATCTCACCCGGCTCGCGGGCTGGACCTCGTACGACATCGCCGCGCACGGGCTGGCCCAGCGCTACTTCGTGCAGGCGCTGCGGCTCGCGCAGGCCGCCGGGGACCGGCCGTACGGGTCGTACGTGCTGGTCACGATGAGCCGTCAGGCGGTCTACCTCGGCCACGGCCGCGAGGCCGTCCAGCTGGCCCGCGTGGCCCAGCAGGGCGTCGGCTCCGGGCCGCCGCCGGTGGTGCAGGCACTGCTGCACTCGGCGGAGGCGCGGGGGCACGCGGTGCTCGGCGAGGTCCGGGCGTCCACGGCCTCCCTGGTGCGGGCCGAGCGGGCGCTCGGCGCGGCCCGGCCGGGGGACGACGTACCGCACTGGGCGCGGTTCTTCGACGAGGCGCAACTGGCGGACGAGTTCGGGCACTGCCACCGGGACCTCCAGCAGTACCGGGCGTCGGCGCAGCACGCGGAGCGCTCCCTGCAACTGCGGGCGCCGGGGTACGCGCGTTCGCGGCTGTTCTGCCGGGTGGTGCTGGCCACGGCGCGGCTGGGGCTGGGCGAGCTGGACCAGGCGTGCGCGCTGGGCGCGGAGGCGGCGCAGCAGGCGATGGAGATGCGGTCGGTGCGCGCGGTGGAGTACGTACGGGACTTCGAGCGCCGGCTGGAGCCCTACCGGGACGCCTCGGCCGTGCGGACGTACCGGGACCGGGTGGCGGCGCTGTCCTGAGGCGGGGGGTGCGGGCCCGGCCCCCGGTCGGGACCGGGCCCCTGGTCCGGTGGTTCTCAGGCCGCCGCCCGGAGTGCGGGCTGCACGGGGGCCGGGAGCGGGATGCCGAAGTCGCGCAGGACGGCGGTGGCCGCGCGGCGGGCCGAGCGCAGGGCGCCCTGGACCGTGTTGGTGTCGCGGTGGTCGCCGCACACGTACAGCCCGGCCAGGACCCGGACCGGGCGCCGCATGTCGTGCGGCGGGGGCATCGCGGGGACGGCCTCCGGGGTGTGGTGGACGGCGAGCGGCTCCCAGTCCCGGGTGGCGGTGTCGTAGAGCCGGGCCAGGCGCGAGGCGACGGTGCGCGCGGGCGGTGGCGGGCCGAGCACGGTGGTGGTGACCAGGCTGCGGCCGGCCGGGGCGCGCGTCGGGTCGACCGCGCTCATCACGGCGGTGTGGGCGACGGGCCACTTGGGGTCGCCGTCCAGGAGCAGCGAGCCGTCCCAGGGCAGCGGGGCGGCGGTGGCGTGGTGGATGACGGTGACCTCGTGGAAGTCGGGCACCCGCAGCCCCGGCAGCAGTTCGGCGGCGGCGCGGGCGCCGGTCGCCAGGACCGCGGAGCGGCAGCTGAAGTCGCCGTGGTCCTCGGTGGTGACGAGGTTGGTCGCCACCGACCGGACCCGGACCCCGGTGCGCACGGTGCCGGGCGGCAGCGCGGCGGCGAGCAGGTCGGGCAGGGTGGCGGCCCCGCCCTCGGGAACCGCGAGCCGGCCGCGGGCGAAGGTGCGCAGCGCCAGGTCGGCGACGCGGCTGGAGGTGGTGAGCCCCGGGTCGCGGAGCAGGGCGGCGAGCAGGGGGCGCAGTACGCCGTTCAGGGAGCGCGGGGGCAGTCCCCGGGAGGACCGCAGGGCGGCCTGGGCGGTGCGTTCGGGCCGGGCGAGCAGGCGCTCCTCGGGCAGGGCAGCGAGGCGGCCGAGGGCCGCGCTGAGCCGTGCCTGATCGAGGGAGCCGCTGGCCAGGGCGCGGGCGGGGGTGAGGGCCCCCGCGCGCAGTTGTTTCCCCTCGGTGTGGACGAGGACCCCGGGCGCGAAGGGGCGTAGGACCAGGCCCTCCAGGCCCGGGGTGCGGGCCGGCTCCGAGTAGGAGGTGTTGAGCAGTTGGCCGACCCGGTCCAGCCGGAAGCCGTCCACGGCTTCGGTGGCCATCCGGCCGCCGGGATCGCCGGCGGCCTCCAGGACGGTGACCGTGACCCCCGCTGCGATCAGGTGGTGCGCGGCGGCGAGTCCTGAGACTCCCGCTCCCACGATGACTACGTCCGCGTGGTGTGCGCTGTTCGTGCTGCGTGTGCTGCTGAGCACGTGCCCCTCCCCGAGGTCGGCGCGGCTGTGTTTCGTCCTCCTTCCCCCCAACGGCTCCGGTGGAACCCGAGTCAGGCGAGCTATTACGGTCAACTCCGGTCGCACGGCGGTCGCATCCGGGTCACGAACGGTCGCACGGTGGTCGCCCGGTGCGCTTCTCCGGTGCGCCCTTCAGCGCGCCCTTCATTGCGCCGCCCTTCATTGCGCCTTTCAGCGCGCTCCTTCGTCGAGCGCGGCGCGGATGGAGTCCTCGATCCCCGGATCGCGGAACACGAACCCCGACTCCAGCAGCCGGGCGGGCCGCACCCGCTGGCTGCCGAGCACGTCCTCGGCGAACGGGCCGAGCACGACCTTGAGGGCGACCGCGGGTACGGGGATCACCGCGGGGCGCCGCAGGACCCGGCCCATGGCCGCGGTGACCTGGCGGTTCGTCAGCGGTTCGGGGGCGGTGAGGTTGACCGGGCCCTCCAGGGAGGGGGTGTCGATGATGTGCCGCAGGGCCGCGATCTCGTCCCTCAGGGAGATGTGCGACCAGTACTGGCGGCCGTTGCCGAGGCGGCCGCCGATGCCGGCGCGGAAGACGGGGAACAACTGGCCCCAGGCCCCGCCCTGCCGGGCCACGACCAGGCCGGTACGGGCGAACACGGTCCGGACCCCCGCCGCCCGGGCGGGGGCCGCCGCGGCCTCCCACTCGACGCAGACCTCGGCGAGGAAGCCCTGGCCGGCCGGGGAGTCCTCGTCGACGGCGCGGTCACCGGTGTCGCCGTAGTACCCGATGGCGGAGCCGCTGACGAAGACCGCCGGGGGGCGGGGCATGGCGGCGATGGCGTCGGCGATGGCCCGCGTGCCGTCGACCCGGCTGTCGCGGATCTCGCGCTTGTACGCGGCGGTCCAGCGGTGGTCGCCGACGCCGGCGCCAGCCATGTGCACGACGGCTTCGCAGCCGGCCAGGGCGGCGGGGTCCACGTGGCCCCGGGCCGGGTCCCACTCGGCCTCGTCGGGGGCCGTCGGCTCGCGCCGCACCAGGCGGACGACTTCGTGGCCGTCGGCGCGGAGGTTCTGCGCGAGGGCGTGCCCGATGAGGCCGGTGCTACCGGTGACTGCGATTCGCATGCCCCCATCCTGCCGCGTGGGCCGCGTGCACGGGCGCCCGCCTGGCCCCCTGGGGCTCCGCCCCGGACCCCGCGCCTCAAACGCCGGCGAGGCTGGTTGTGGGCTGATGCCGCCTCGTGGCGGGCACCGCCGCCCGGGGTCAGGTACCCAGCCAGGTGCCCACCGCGTAGGTCACGGCCATGGCCAGCCGCCTCGTGGCGGGCACCGCCGCCCGGGGTCAGGTACCCAGCCAGGTGCCCAC
>NZ_JBHWVJ010000065.1:17939-42497 GCF_042736725.1 Streptomyces sp. NPDC060028
CCGCGTAGGTGACGGCCATGGCCAGCCGCCTCGTGGCGGGCACCGCCGCTCGGGGTCAGGTGCCCAGCCAGGTGCCCACCGCGTAGGTGACGGCCATGGCCAGGGCGCCGCCGGCCACGTTGCGCAGGACCGCGCGCGGGATCGGGGCCCCGCCCAGGCGGGCGCCGGCCACCCCGCACAGGGCGAGCGCAGCGAGCACCGCGCCGACCGTCACCGGGACCCGGCTGGAGGCCCCCGGCAGGACGATCGCCAGCAGCGGCAGCACCGCCCCCGCGGTGAAGGCGATCAGGCTCGCGAAGGCCGCGTGCCACGGGTTCGCCAGCTCGTCGGGGTTGATCCCCAGCTCCACCCGGGCGTGCGCCCGCAACGCGTCCCGCTCCGTCAGCTGCTCCGCCGCCTCCCGGGCCAGGTCCCGGGACAGGCCCCGGGCCACGAGCAGGTCGGTCAGCTCCACCAGCTCCTCCTGCGGCGCCTCCGCCAGCTCCCGCCGCTCGAAGTCCAGTGCCGCCTCCTCGGAGTCCCGCTGCGAGCTCACCGACACGTACTCCCCCGCCGCCATCGACAGGGACCCGGCCAGCAGCCCGGCCACGCCCGCCGCCACGATCGCCGACCGCGAGGTGGTCGCCCCGGCCACGCCCACCACCAGGCCGGCCGTGGAGATGATCCCGTCGTTCGCTCCGAGCACCCCCGCGCGCAGCCAGTTCAGCCGGGTGCTGAGCGCCGCGCTCTGCGTATCCGTCACGCCACCACTGTCGCGGCCAGGACCGTAAGGGGCCACCCGGCGTGCGCAGCCCCGCACCCCGTACCAGGGTGGAGGGGTGAGACGCGGACGCGAGGAGCCGGGCTGGCTGCGCGGGGCGCCGCCGCCGCGCTGGGCCCGGCTCGCGCCCGCGGTGGCCCTCGTCGTGCTGGTGCTCGCGCAGCGCGCCACCCCGGGCGACGTCGAGTTCGGCTACTTCCTGGCCGGGCTGCCCCCGGTGGCCGCGTTCGCCTACGGCGCCGCCGGCACCGCCGTCTTCGCGGCCGTCGTGCTCGGGCTCCTCGGCCTGCCGGTGATCGGGATCTCCCACACCCGCGGCGCCGACCTCGCCACCGTCGCCGCGATCGGCCTGCTCAGCGTGGTGATCGCCTGGGTCCGCCGGCGCCGCGACGCCCAGCTGGTGAGCGTGCGTACCGTCGCCGAGGCCGCCCAGTTGGCCGTACTGCCGCCCGTTCCCGACCGCGTCGGACCCGTCCGGTGCTCGGGCCTGTACCGCGCGGCCCAGCGCGGCACCCTGGTGGGCGGCGACCTGTACGACGTACGGGCGGGCCCGTACGGGGTGCGCGCGATCGTCGCCGACGTCCAGGGCCACGGCCTCGCGGCGGTCGGCACGGTCGCCGCGCTGCTCGGGGCCTTCCGCGAGGGGGTCCTGGACGACGCGGAACTGTCGGCGGTGGCGGCCCGCCTGGACCGCCGGCTGCTGGCGGACTCGGTGGCCGCGTCCGTGGAGCATCCGGAGCTGTTCGCGACGGCGGTGCTGATGGAGTTCCCGCCCGGGCTGGATCTCGTACGGGTCCTGTCGTGCGGGCATCCCCCGGCGCTGCTGCTGCGCGGTTTCGCGGTCAGCGAGCTCGTCGTGGAGCCGGGCCCCCCGCTCGGCCTGGGCCTGGCCGGTCCGGCCCCGCCGACGGTGGCGGAGATCCCGGTCCGGGCCGGGGACCGGCTGCTGCTGCACACCGACGGCGCGACGGAGGCCCGGGACGCGACGGGGCACTTCTACCCGCTGGCCGAGCGGGTCCCCGCACTCGCGACGGATCCGGCGGGCCTGGCCCGCGCGGTGTGGCGGGACCTGGAGTCCTTCACCCGCGGCGGGCCGCGCGACGACGTGGCGCTGCTCGTGCTGTCGCTGGACGGCGGTATGGGCACGGGCATGGGCACGGACGAGGGCGCGAACGAGGGCGCGGACGAGCGACGGCCCGCTAGCGGTTCGCCATGACCACCCCGTCCCGGTTATGTGATCAAACGATGACAGCCGCCGCCGTGGGCCGCTCTCCGTGTTTCGCTCGGATCCGCCACCCGACCCGATCACGGAGAGCCGAGGCCCACCGATGCGCGCACCGCACGAGTACAGCAGGCGGATGTCGGCCGTCGTGGCGGCGGCGGGCGCCGTCGCGCTGCTGACGGGCGCGATGATGCTGGGCACGGCCTACGACGACATGCTCGGTGCGGGCTCCGGCCCCGCCGGGCACCCCGCGATCGAGGTCCCGGTGCGCGGCACCGTCGAAGGCGACGACGGCGCCGGCAACGGGGAAGCGGGCCGGGTAGTCAAGGTCTCCCTGGTCGACGCCCCGGCCCCCTCGTGGACCCCCGGGTCCCCGCTCAGCCGGCTGCGCGGATGAACGAGCGGACCATCTTGCAGGTGACATTGGACGGGCGGTGCATCCCCGTCCGCACGGCCATCGTGCGGATCTTGCGGTTGGTGGCGCGCTGAGCGTCATACGTCCCCGAGTCGAGCAGGGATATCGCCAACCGCATCGCCTTCAGGCGCCGGTTGTGCGTCTCGTACCACTCGCGGGGCAGCCCCGCCGGCAGCGGCTTCTTCTTCACGTGCTGGACGGTGTTCGCGGTCATGGCAGTGGCCATCTACAGCCTCCCAAACGGTAGTTGGCTTCCTGTCGTTCTCCCTCGATTTTACCGGCGACCACTGACAAAGGCCCTGGCCAGGGAGCACCTCGCTAAGCTTTCCGGCATGGAGATCTGGATCAACCCCGCCTGTTCGAAGTGCCGCAGCGCGCTGACCCTGCTCGACGCGGAGGGCGCCGAGTACACGGTCCGGCGCTACCTGGAGGAAGTCCCCTCCGAAGCGGAGATCCGCGAGGTCCTGAGCCGCCTGGGCCTGGAGCCGTGGGACATCACCCGTACGTCGGACCCGCTCGCGAAGGAGACGGGCGTACGGGAACTGCCGCGCGAGGAGACCGAGGAGGCCCGGCAGCGCTGGA
This sequence comes from Streptomyces sp. NPDC060028, assembly GCF_042736725.1. Taxonomy (NCBI): domain Bacteria; kingdom Bacillati; phylum Actinomycetota; class Actinomycetes; order Kitasatosporales; family Streptomycetaceae; genus Streptomyces; species Streptomyces sp. NPDC060028. The sequence continues at coordinate 20,919 of NZ_JBHWVJ010000065.1, forward strand.
TCGCCCACCTGGCGGCGCACCCGAAGCTGATCCAGCGCCCCATCATCACCGCCGAGGACGGCACGGCCGTGATCGGCCGCTCCGACGAGGCCGTCCGCGAGGCCCTCTCCCGCAAGGGCTAGGTCCCCCGGTCCCGCCCGCCGGACCCGGCCCCGGCCCGGGTTGCGCTGACGCGGAGCGCACCTCGCAGCACCTACGCTGGCCGAAGTCAGCCCGAAAGGGGATATAGCGCACCCGAGGAACGCCGTACCGTGAACGCCGAGCAGTCGCCGCAGCCGCAGAGCCCGCAGCACCTTCCCGCGCCCCGGCGCGGCGCCGACTGGATGTTCGGCGGGGTGTACGGGACGGTGCTCGCCAGCGGGCTGCTGGCCGCGCTGGACCAGAAGCCCTACACCCCGTTCTACGACGCCAGCTGGGTGGCCGTCACGGCGGCCGCGGCCGCGGCCGCGCACGGGTACTCGCACCACATGGCCAGCCACCGGGACGGATCCGTCGGCCGCCGGTGGCGGATCCTTGCCCGGGCGCTGTGGAACGAGTGGCCGATGATCGCGGCCACCCTGCCCACCGTCCTGTTGCTGGTCCTCGCCGGGCTCATCGGGTGGGAGTCGTACGGGGTGACGGCCGTCGGGCTCGGCCTGAACACCGCGCTGTTGTTCGCCTGGGGGTCCTTCGTGGCGATCCGGGTCGGCTACCGGCTCAGGTCCGCGCTGCTGATCGGCCTCGCGGACGCCACGATCGGCCTGGCGATCATCGTGGCCAACGCCGTGATCAAGTAGCGCCGACCTCGCCCCGGCCTCGCCCCGGCCGTCGACCTCGGCCCCGGCGGCCCGCCCGGCCCCGACGGCTCAGCCCGACAGCTGCGCCTCCGCCTCCGCCAGGATCTCCGTCAGCCGCGCCCCGAACCCGGCCCCCCGCGGATCCGGCACCCCGGTACGGGCCGCCGCGAGCAGCGCGTCCAGCGCGCGGCCGTACGCGCCCGGGACGTCGCTCCAGTCCGGGAGCCCGAAGACGCCCGCGGCCCCGCGCAGTTGCAGCCCCACCCCGGCGGCCGCGCTCGGGGCGCCGAGGCTGAGGACGGCGGTGCTCGCCGCGCCGGAGGCGTGGCGCAGGGCCAGCTGGACCACGTCGGAGGGCCCCCGGGTGGCGCTGACCGAGGTGACGTCGCCGAGCACCGGGATCAGGACCGACAGGGCGTGCGGGCCGACGTCCCACAGCCCGCCCTTGGCCTTGCGCCAGGGCGAGTCGGCGTACGCGCTGGGCGCGCCGTCGGGCGGGAAGACGGCACCGAGCCAATGGGCGCTGGCGGTGAACCACCCCGTGCGCCCGGCCTGCTCCTCGACCCAGCCCGCGGTCGGCTCGGCGAAGCGCAGGGTCAGGAAGACGACGGAGGCGACCCGGTGTTCCGAGGCGGCCCCGGCCACCGCGCGGGCGTCCTCCACGGTGGTGGCGACGGGCTTGTCGAGCAGCAGATGGCATCCGGCGGCGGCCGCGCGCACCGCGAGCGGGGCCTGTACGTCGGGCGGCAGGGCGAAGGCCGCGACGTCACAGTCCGCGAACAGCGCGTCGGGGTCTTCGTACACCTTCACGCCGTACGCGGCTGCCAGCTCGGCCGCGGCTTCAGGGCGCCGGCCCCACACTCCGACGAACTCGGAGCCGGTGTGCGCGGCGAGGGCGGGGGCGTGGGTGCGGCGGGCCCAGGGACCCGTGCCCAGCAGCCCGACCCGGGGACGGGGGCGGGGGACGGCCTCATCGGCGGCGTCACCGTCGGAGTTCAAATCGTACGAAATGCTCACCTGCTCAGTGTGCCCCACTCGTACGGCTGCCCGACCGTCGACCCGCACAAGCCACCCGACCTGCGGGGTAAACCTCGGTAACACGGGGTTCACACACGGGCAACGGAAGAGAAATCGCGAGGGGGCACGCTCTGGTCCACACCACATGAATCCGCAGCGCCCGCAGAGTCTGCGCCGGAGCGACGCACCGAAGGATGGGGCCCGTGAGCTACAAGGCTGAGTACATCTGGATCGACGGCACCGAGCCGACGGCGAAGCTGCGCTCCAAGACGAAGATCCTCTCCGACGGCGAGGAGCTGTCGATCTGGGGCTTCGACGGATCCAGCACCAACCAGGCCGAGGGCCACGCCTCCGACCGCGTACTCCAGCCGGTGTTCTCCTGCCCGGACCCGATCCGCGGCGGGAACAACGTCCTCGTCCTGTGCGAGGTCCTGAACATCGACATGACCCCGCACGCGTCGAACACCCGCGCGCTGCTCCGCCCGATCGCCGAGAAGTTCGCCGGCCAGGCGCCGATCTTCGGCATCGAGCAGGAGTACACCTTCTTCGACGGCATCCGCCCGCTCGGCTTCCCGGTCAACGGCTTCCCGGCGGCCCAGGGCGGCTATTACTGCGGTGTCGGCTCGGACGAGATCTTCGGCCGCGACATCGTCGAGAAGCACCTGGACCACTGCCTCGCGGCGGGCCTGAGCATCTCCGGCATCAACGCCGAGGTCATGCCCGGCCAGTGGGAGTTCCAGGTCGGCCCCGTCGGGCCGCTGGAGGTCTCCGACCAGCTGTGGATCGCCCGCTGGCTGCTCTACCGCACGGCCGAGGACTTCAACGTCTCCGCGACGCTGAACCCGAAGCCGGTCAAGGGCGACTGGAACGGCGCGGGTGCGCACACCAACTTCTCCACCAAGGCGATGCGCGAGGACTACCGCGCGATCATCTCCGCGTGCGAGGCGCTGGGCGAGGGCAGCAAGCCGCTGGACCACGTCAAGAACTACGGCGCGGGCATCGACGAGCGTCTGACGGGTCTGCACGAGACCGCCCCGTGGAACGAGTTCAGCTACGGCGTCTCGGACCGCGGCGCGTCGGTGCGCATCCCGTGGCAGGTGGAGAAGGACGGCAAGGGCTACATCGAGGACCGCCGCCCGAACGCGAACGTGGACCCGTACGTGGTGACCCGTCTGATCACGGACACCTGCTGCACCGGCCTGGAGAAGGACGGCCTGGTCTGAGACCGGCACTGACAGGAAGCGCTGCGCCCGCCCTCCCCCACCGGGAGGGTGGGCGCAGTGCTGCCGCAGCCCCTGCCGCGGCTCGAGCTTTGATCCTGGGCACGGCTGATGGTTTGTCGGGATTGTGACGGCTTGACGAACCCTTGATCACGGAATTTGAGATTCCGCTCCACCAGCTGAGACGGGACCTGCCCCCGGACCCCTGGATCTGCTTGAATGAGGGCCATGGCCAGCCACCCGCACACCTCGACAGGTCGCAGCGACCTCGAGCCGTTCTGGCCTTCCCGTCAGGATCACGATTTCGACCGGGTGTGTTGCCGCGCGAAGAACGCGCCGGCCCTCTAAAGCCTTCCGGGATCTCCCACCAGACCTTCCCCGAGGCCTTCGGTCTGCGCGGTACGACGACGTACGTACGTCTCCTGCCGACCACTCCGCGTGAAAGAGCTGACCACTCATGGCCCACACCCGTTCCCTCGTTTCCGCCTCCGCTGCGACCTCGCCCCTGACCTTCCCGCCCAGTCCGCGCCACCGGCTGCGGGCCGTGGACCGGGACGAGGTGGCCCGTGTCGTGGACTTCCTCCCGCCCGGCGCCACCTGGCTCCCCGCCCCCCAGCACACATTGCCGGCCCTGCCGGGCCAGCCGCCGATGGTCGGCTACCTGGTCCTCGTACCGGCCGACCAGCAGCCGACCGTCGCGCTCGCCCCGCCCGCCCCCAAGGCCCCCTCCACCACCGGTGACGCCCTGGTCCGCATCGACCCGGCGCAGCGCACCGCCGAGGTGGACGGCGCGGTGCTCGACCTGACGTACCTGGAGTTCGAGCTGCTGGCGCACCTGGTCGCGCACCCGCACCGGGTGCACAGCCGCGACCAGTTGGTGACCACGGTGTGGGGCTACGGCCACGTCGGCGACGGCCGCACGGTGGACGTCCACATCGCCCGGCTGCGCCGCAAGCTGGGCACCGCCCACCGCGGCGCGATCCAGACCGTGCGCCGGGTGGGTTACAAGTACGCCCCCTGAGGCGTGCGTTGACATGACGGTGGGCCCGTACTCCCCTCGGGGAACACGGGCCCACCTGTGTTCACAGCACTAGAGCGCGGCCTCGGCCCGGCGCGTCGCGGCGAAGCCGAGCAGGACGTCGACGGCCAGGAAGGCCACCAGGCTGATCCCGAGCAGCGGGACGAACCAGCCCACGACGGCCGTCGCCGCGGCCGCCGGCAGGACCACGGTCACCGGCAGCTTGCGCCAGGCACCGCGCGGCTGGGCGCGGCCGGCCGAGAGCTTCCGTTCCTTGGTGGGCCTGCGCAGCCACCACATCCGGTAGCCCCAGACGACCATGAACATCACCGCGACGGCGAGCGCGGCGAGCGCCAGCTGGTTCGCGAGCCCGAAGGTCAGACCCATGTGCAGGTCGATGCCGAAGCGCGTCAGCTGGGCGAGCAGGGGGTAGTCGGCGAAGCGGAGCTCGTCCATGACCCGGCCGTCGGCGGGGTCGACGGCGACGGAGTCCAGGTGCACCGGCACCTGTTTGTCCTTCTCCTTGATGACGTAGCCCTTGCCGCCGGCGGGCAGGGTGACCTGGAGGTACTCGCCGACCCCGGCGGCTCGGGCGGCCTCCACGGCCCGGTCGATGCCGATGTCGGCGGTGGGGGCGGGCGGGGGCATCTCCATGCCCTCGGTCATGACGTGGCCCGCGTGCTCGTCGGAGCCGTCGGCGCCCGCGCCGGTGCTCAGATCGGCGGACACGGACGGGGTGGCGCCGCCGAGGCCGTCCTGGAGCCGGCCGATGTTCTCGCCCGCGTACTTCGACCAGGTCAGGCCGGTCGCGGAGAGCGCTACGAGCCCGACGGCGGCCCACAGGCCGACGGCGCCGTGCCAGGACAGGGTCTTGCGGCGCCCGCTGGCCTTGCGGTCGGGCACGACGAGCAGGGCCCTGCGGCTGCGCCGGCGGCCGATCCACAGGGCCAGCCCGCCCAGCGCGATCACCCACAGCCAGCTGGCGGCGAGTTCGCTGTAGTTCCGGCCGAACTCACCGAGTTGGAGGCTGGAGTGGAACTCGCTCAGCCAGGCCCGCAGGGGCAGCGCGTCGCCGGAGGTGGTGAGCTGTCCGCGCACCCCGGCCGTATACGGATCGACGAACACGGTGAGGGTCTCGCCCTCCTCCAGCCCCGGATTCTCCATCACCACGCGGGTGGTGGCGTCCGCCTCGGGCGCGGGCGCCACGGAGACGACCTTGCCCTGGGGCGCGGCGGCCTTGGCGGCCTGGACCTGGGCGCTGAGCGGCAGCGCGTGCTCACCGACGCGGGCGACCGTCAGCTGGTCGGAGTAGAGGATCTTCTCGGCCTGCCACGAGCCGGCGTACAGCAGTCCGGTGGCGGCGGCGAGGAAGAGCAGCGGGGCCGTCAGCAGCCCGGCGTAGAAGTGCAGCCGCAGCAGCAGCGGCCGCAGGGCCGCCCATCCGCCGGGGCGGGGCGGGGCCGGGGGCCGGCCGTCGGGTACGTCGGAGTCCGCTGCGCGGACGTCCTGAACCTCGTCGAGGGACATGTGGGTCCTAGGTGTTGGCGAAGACATGGGTGATCGGCCCCAGGTCTCGCCCCCTCGCCGAGGAGGTGCGCCGGTCAGGCGCGGGCAGGACGGCCGGGGGCCGTGGCGCGGGTCGTTCGCCGGGCGGGCGGCCCGCGCCGCTCCAGGGCGTGGGCGTGCACGGCCCCGCGCAGCGCGCGCGGCCGTTCGTACGCCGGGCGCAAGGCGGGCTCCCGCGGTACGGGGGCCACGCGCGTCCGGAGCAGGGCCAGGGCCCGGGAGAGCGGCCGGGCGGCGAGCAGCGCGCCGGCCGCGAGGACCCCGGCCAGCCGGAAGACGGCGGCCTCGCCCCGGGCCAGCCAGGCCGCGCAGAACAGCCCGGCGAGGACGTGCGCGGTGATCATGCCGAGGCCGCCGTGCCCGTGGGCGTGCGCGGCCATCCCCGCCATCCCCGCCATGCCGTCCGTCCCAGCCATGCCGTCCATGCCCGCCATCTCGGGCATGGACGGCATCTCAGGCATGGACGGCATGGGCATCGACATGTCCATGCCCGGCATGGGGTGGTGCCCCGGCATAGCGCCGGGCGCGGGGGCAGGCTTCGCCGCCTGACTCCCGGAGAAGACGCCGTGCAGCACGGCCTGGACGCCCAGCAGGGCCACGGCGATGGGGACGGGCCCGCGGCGGCGTCCGGCGCCGAGCCAGGCGAGCCCGCCGGTCAGCCCGAAAGCGGCCAGAAGGCCCGTAAGAGGAATGTCCGTGCCGGACATGTACGAATGCCCCACCGCACCCAAAGCGACACACACCGCCGCGAACATCGCGGCCCGTGCGGCGCGCAACGGCGCGGAATTCTCGAGCATGGCTCGAACATGCTCGCACGGGGCCCGGTGACCTCCGCGGGAGGGTGGTAGCCGATCATGGTCGGGTGAATCCATTGCCATGGCCATTGCCCGTCGGAGCGGTGTACGCCGGCGGGGTCCAGCTGGGGGCGCACGCCCTGGGACGACTGGATCCGGCGGAGCGCGAGCGGGTGCTGCGCCGCTGCTCGACCAATGTCGACAACCTCGACTCCGGGCGCTGGGACACCCTCCTGACCAGTGCTTTCGTCGTCGAGGAGCCGATGCCCCTGCCGTACGCCCTGCTGCTGGTCGCGGTGCTCGGGTACGCCGAGTACGCGTACGGGGCCTGGTGGACCGCCGGGGTGTTCCTGCTCGGCCACACCGCGGCGACGCTGCTGGTGTACGGCGTCCTGCGCGGGGCGGCCGACCGGCGGACCCGGCGCGCCCTGGACGTGGGCACCAGCTACGGGTTCAACGCCGTGCTCGGCGCTCTGACCTCGACGCTGCCGCGCGGGGCGGCGCGCACCACGGCCCGCCTGGGGCTGCTGGCGATCGCCGCCCGGCCGCTGCTGAAGCGGGAGCGCACCTTCACGGACGCCGGGCACCTGGTGGCCCTGGGGCTCGGAGTGGGGCTCTCGCTGGCCGTCGATTACCTTTCGGGTACGAAATCTCCGAAAATCATATGAAAACGCACCGCTGACGCGTTTGCGTCACCCGCACCCCGCTGGAGCCGCCACGATGACCGCCATCCCCGCCACCACCGTCGCCAACCTGCGCGACCTGGGCGGCGCCAAGCTGTGCGACGGTCGCGCCGTCCGCCCCGGGCTCGTCCTGCGCTCCGGCCAGCTCGACCGGCTCGACCTCGGCGCCGACCCGGTGGTGGCCGCGCTCGGCCTGCGTACGGTCATCGACTTCCGCACCGACGTCGAGCGGTCCGACCACCCCGACCGGCTGCCGGCCGGCGTGCGCCTCCTGGTCGGCGACGTGCTCGCCGACAAGATGAACTCCGCCGCCACGAAGACGCCCGCCGCGGCCCAGCTCAAGGACCTGCTGTCCAACCCGGCCGTGGCCGAGGAGCACCTCGGCGGCGGCAAGGCGCAGGCGCTGTTCGGCGACGTCTACCGGTCCCTGGTCAACTCCGGATCGGCGCAGGCCTCGTACCGGATGCTGCTCACCGAGCTCGCCGACCCCGACTGCGGCCCGCTGCTCTTCCACTGCACGGCCGGCAAGGACCGTACCGGCTGGGGCGCGACGGTGATCCTGTCGCTGCTCGGCGCCGACGACGAAACCCTGATGGCCGAGTACCTGTCGGTCAACGCGGCGGTCAAGCACGCCTTCGCGCCGATGATCGAGGGGTTCACTGCGTCCGGCGGCGACCCGGACATCGCGCTGGCGCTGATCGGCGTCTTCCCCTCCTACCTGGAGGCCGCGCTGGACGAGGTGAGCACGCGCTACGGCTCGATGGAGAAGTACGTGCGCGAGGGTCTCGGCGTCCCCGACGAGACGGTGGAGGCGCTGCGCGGCCGCCTGGTGGCCGCCTGAACCGTCAGGGAGCCGGGCGCGATTTAGCCCGAACGGGGGCACTGGGGACGGGTGACCATCCGACGATTCGCTCGTTCTGCTGAACGTGACTGCGCCGGATACCGCCACCCGCCCCCTGTCTTCCGAGCCTTCCGGGGCCCTCGACGTCGAGCAGGCCGAGGCCGCCATCGTCGAGCACTACCCGCGGCTGGTGCGGCTCGCCTATCTGGTGCTGCCGCCCGCCCTCGGCCGCAACCGGCGGGTGCTCACCGCCCATTCCCTGGCCCAGCGCGCACTGCCGGGCGGGCGGCGGTTCGGGGCGGCCGCGCGGGCCGCGGCCGCCGGGCAGCAGGGCGGGGTGCCGGGGCAGCGCGGCGGCGCCCCCGGCGAGTCCGGATACGCGTACGTGCGCCTGCGCGTGCTGCGGGCCGCCCTGGAGGCCGGGATCCCGCTGACCTTCCGCGCCCTGCCCCGGCGCGCACAGCTCCCGCCGCTGCTCCCCCAGGTGTGGGGGCTGCGGCTGTTCCCGCGCTCCGGCGGAGCCGAGGAGCTGGCGCTCGACCAGTGGCTGGCCACGCTCGACGGGCCCGGCCGCGCGGCCTGCGTGCTGCGGGCCCTGGAGCGGCTGCCCGAGCCGGAGGTGCTGCGGGTGCTGACCGAGGTCGGCGTGGTGAACCCGGCCGCCGCGGTCGCGGAGTCCGGGGATCCGGCGAACGACGCGCTGTTCACCTCCCCGGAGTTCGACCCCTGCGTGCTCCAGGCCCGCCCCACCGACCTGCTGCGGCGGCGCCGCCTGGTACGGGCCGCTCTCGCCGCAGGGGCCGCGCTCGCCGTGTGCGGGGCGCTGCTCGCGCTGCCGGGCGGCGGCTGGGGCTCGGACGGGGCCGCCGCCCCGCTGTACGCGCGCAACGCCGCGGCGGAGCAGGCACTGGACCCCGGGCAGCTGGTCCGGGTCGCGCCCACGGTCTGGCGTACGTCCTCCCGTACCGACTACTCCGGCTGGCCCGTGCGCGGCGACCGCGCCGACGACGCCGAGCTGCTGCGGCGGGCGCTGGCCGTCTGGGCCCGCCCGGGTTCGACGGTGGTCGTCTCGGCCACCCCGGGCACCCCGTCCGGGCCGCCGATGGGACCGCCGCAGCTGCTCTTCGCGGGCGCCGTGGACCAGGCCGTCGTGGTCCTGCTCTACGACGGGCTGCGCGTGGTCCGGTACGCCGAGCCGCGCAGCGGCACCGAGATCGCCGCCCTCGACTTCGCCCGGACCGACGGCGCCTCGGCGGACACGGCCACCGGCCTGGTGCTCAGCCGGGTCGACGGCAACGTGCGCTACCTGGCCGCGCCCTGGGTGACCGGCGCCGCGCTGCGGGACCTGCTCAAGCCGGGCGAAGCCGCGGCCCCGCTGAAGCTGGTGGACGGGATCACCCCGCCGGTCGGCAGCCCGGCCCCGGACGGCACCTGCACCACCTGGAACGCGCTGGCCCTGACCGGCGACGGGGCGACCCGGCTGGTCACCGACCTGGGCGAGTTGACCCCGGCGCGGCTGACCTCGGGCGCGCCGGGGGCCGAGCGCGACGTGACGGACGGCGCGGAGCTCGGCGAGTGGTCGCGTACCGCCTGTCTGCTGGCGTCGGTGCGCTCGCACGGGGTCCGTACGGTCAACGCCTGGACGTACGCGAAGCAGCCGCTGCCCGAGGGCGACGGCACCGCGACCTGGCTGTGCACCCGGGCGGAGACCTGGCAGGGCACGGCGGACCGGGTGCAGGCGCAGTTCCTGGCTCCGGGCACGGCTCCCGCGGCGCAGGCGGCGAAGGCGGAGGGCTCGCCCGCGTGCGGACCGCGGGAGCCCCGGGTGCTGGCGGGCGTGCTGTGGAAGTCGCGGGCCGGCCAGTGGTACGTACTGGCGGCGGGCAGCGCGCAGTTCGCGTCGCTGTCGGTGTCGGGCGGCGGCGTGAGCGGCGCGGGGACGGGCAACCGCCTGGCGGTCAAGGCGCCGGCGGGCGCCCAGGTGGACCTGTCGGGCAAGCTCACGGACGGCACGAAGGCGGGGGTGCTTCGCTGAGCCGTCCCGGGAATCGGGTGCAGAGGGGTTTCCCTCCCTCTTACCCATCAGTACATTGACGCCATGTCTAATACGCCGCTCGCGCCCGCCCCCGTGGCGGCGGAACACATCGAACTCAAGGCCCGGAACGTGTCCTTCGACTGGGAGGACACCCCGCTGCACTGGCTGCCCGGCGACCCGTTCGCCGGGCACACCATCAACGTGCTGCACCTGCTGCTCCCGGCGGGCGAGCGGTGGTTCGTCCACGTCTACAAGCAGGTCCTGCCGTACATCAAGGACGAGCGGCTGCGGGCGGACGTCGTCGGCTTCATCGGCCAGGAGGCCATGCACGCCGCCGCCCACGACGACGTACTGCCCCACCTCAAGCGCCTCGGCCTGGACCCCACCCCGTACACGGCGCAGGTGGACTGGCTCTTCGAGAAGATGCTCGGCGACCGCACCCTCCCGCCGGGCAAGGCACGCAAGTGGTGGCTGATGGAGCGGGTCGCGATGATCGCGGCCATCGAGCACTACACGGCGTTCCTCGGCAACTGGGTGCTCAACGCCGAGGAGTTGGACCGGCGGGGCGCGGACCCGATGATGCTGGACCTGCTGCGCTGGCACGGCGCGGAGGAGGTGGAGCACCGCTCGGTGGCCTTCGACCTCTTCATGCACGTGGACGGCGGCTACCGCCGCCGGGCCCGGACCTGGGCCACCGCCTTCGCGGCGCTGGTCTTCCTGTGGCAGCGCGGGGCCCGCTTCTTCATGGAGAACGACCCCTCGCTCGCGGACGGCAAGGCTTCGCTCGGCCGCTTCCACCGCGCGGGCCGGCGCGGCGTCCTGCCCACGACGGGCTCGATGCTGAAGTCCATCCCCACGTACCTGTCCCGTACCTACCACCCCTCGCAGGAGGGCTCGACGGCCCAGGCCGTCGCCTATCTCGCCTCCTCCCCCGGCGCGAACGGCGGTGCGCACGCGTGAACCGCGCCGTGACGGTGACCGCCCTGGCGGGCGCCGCCTGGATGACCAGGCGGGCGCTGCGCAAGCGGATCGACCGCTCCCCGCTGTGGCCGCTGCCGGCGCTGGAGACCCCGATATCGGGCCACTCCCCGCGCCGGTGGATCCCCACCCTGATCGTGTCCCGTACGCAGCCCGCCGCGGGCGTGCTCCAACTGACCCTGGAATCACCGGAGCTCCCGTCGTGGACCCCGGGCGCGCACGTGGACGTGACGCTGCCCTCGGGACTGGTCCGCCAGTACTCCCTGTGCGGCGACCCGGCCGTGGCCGGCCGCTACACCATCGCGATCCGGCTGGTCGAGGACGGCCGCGGCGGCTCCCGCGAGGCCCATGCCCGGTTGACGGAGGGCGCCGGGCTGGCGGTGCGGCCGCCGCGCAACCGCTTCGAGCTGGCCACCGCCCCCCGTTACGCCTTCGTCGCGGGCGGCATCGGGATCACACCGGTGCTCCCGATGCTGCGCGCCGCCACGGCCGCCGGCGCCGAGTGGACCCTGCTGTACGGGGGCCGCTCCCGGGCGTCGATGCCGTTCCTCCCCGAACTGGAGGCCTACGGCGACCGCGTCACGATCGTCGCGCAGGACGAGGCGGGCCTGCCCTCCCTGGCCGCGCTCTCCGGGGCCGCGCCGGGCACGCTGATCTACTGCTGCGGCCCGGGCCCCCTGATGCAGGCGGTCACCGAGGCCGCCCCCGCGGGCACCGCGGTCCACCTGGAACGCTTCACCCCGGCGGCGTCCACCGGGGACGCGAGGCCGTTCACGGTCGAACTCCACCGCTCGGGGCGGACGGTCGAGGTCGGGGCGGCGGAGACCACCCTGGCCGCGGTGCGGCGGGAGCTGCCCAACACCCCGTACTCCTGCGAACAGGGCTTCTGCGGCACCTGCCGACACCGCGTCCTGGCGGGCGAGGCGGACCACCGCGACGAACTCCTCACCGACGGCGAACGCGAGGACTCGATGCTCCTGTGCGTCTCCCGCGCCGTCTCGGACCGCCTGGTCCTGGACCTGTAGCCGCCTGCGCGCACCCGGCGGCGAAGTAGGGTGTCGGCATGACAACCGGGGTGCGGCGCAGGATGGGTGTCGAGGAGCGGCGGCAGCAGCTGATCGGGGTTGCCCTGGAGCTGTTCAGCCACCGGTCTCCCGACGACGTGTCCATCGACGAGATCGCGGCGGCCGCGGGGATATCCCGGCCGCTCGTCTACCACTACTTCCCGGGCAAGTTGAGCCTCTACGAGGCTGCGCTGCGGCGGGCCGCCGACGAGCTGGCGCTGCGGTTCGTGGAACCCCGGGAAGGTCCGCTCGGGGCGCGACTGCTGCGGGTGATGGGGCGGTTCTTCGCCTTCGTCGACGACCACGGCCCCGGTTTCTCGGCGCTGATGCGGGGCGGTCCGGCGGCCGGGAGCAGCCGGACCAACGCCATGGTCGACGAGGTCCGCCGCGCCGCGTACGAGCAGATCCTCAGCCACCTCGAGGTGGAGGAGCCGCCCGCGCGCCTCGCGCTCGTCGTGCGCTCCTGGGTGTCGCTGGCCGAGACGACCGCGCTGCTCTGGCTGGACGGGCGGGAGATCCCGCGGGCCGAGCTGGAGCTGCAGCTGGTGCACGACTTCGCCGCGCTGGCGGCCGTGAGCGCCGCGTACGACGCCGAGATGGCGGGGATCCTCGTACGGATCCTGGCCCAGGAGCCGGCCGACGGGCCCTTCGGCGAGCTGGTCGGCAGGCTGGCCCTCCTCGCGCCGAGCGGGCCGGCGGCCTGGGGGCCGGAGGCGGCGGAGGGGGTCCGCGGGGTGGCGGAGGGGGTCCGCGGGGTGGCGGAGGGGGTCCGCGGGGTGGTCCCGCTCCCCCGATGATCATGCTCTTGGTGATAATGCCCGCGTGATCATTGACGACGGGATCTTGTTCCGGCAGGCCGAGGAGAAGGACGCCGGCACGCTGGTGAAGCTGTACGACCAGGCCGCGCGCTGGATGCGGGCGAACGGGATCGTGCAGTGGAAGCCGGGCGACAAGGACGTCGCGCACTTCCGGTCGAAGATGCGCGAGGGCGAGGTGTGGCTCGCCGAGGACGCCGACGGACGGATCGTCGGCGCGTACGAGCTGTGGTGGTCGGACGAGGAGGCCTGGGGGATCCAGCCGCCCGTGGCCGGCTATGTACACCGGCTGATGGTCGAGCGCGAGGCAGCGCCCGCCGGAGCCGGGCTGCGCATCCTGGAGCACGCCGAGCACAGGACCGCCAGGACCGGCCGGGAGCGGGTCCGGCTGGACTGCGTGTCCACCAACCCGCGGCTGCTCGAGTACTACCGGGCCGCGGGCTACCGGGTGGTCGGCGAGTTCCCCCACAAGACGGGCAAGGACGGCCGCGTGTACGGGGTGATCCTTCTGGAGCGGCGCCTCGACATCTGACGCACACCGGACACCCCGGGCGCAACCACCCCTGGCGCGCCAATGCCGGGCCCCTCTCGGCCGTGGCAACCGCAATCGGTTGTCCCGCCCTGCGAAGCGACGGTAGAGATGGCTCCGACCAGTCGGTACCAGGAGGGGAATCCAATGAAGAATTCCATGGGCAGGGCCGCGAGCGCGGTGGCGGGACTCGCGCTGGCGGGCATGCTGGGGGCCACGGGGACGGCGCAGGCCCAGGTGCAGCCGCCGGCCCCGGCCCCCGCCACCAGCGCGGCGGTCGCGGGCGGTCCGTCCGTCGAGGCGCCCGCCTCGGTGGTCGCGGAGCTGAAGGCGGCGACGGCCCGGGCGCGGGCCTCGCTGGCCCCCAACGCCCGGGTGGTGTGTTACGCCGCGCACGTCCAGGACATCGGATGGCAGTCGACGGTGTGCAACGGCAACGTCGCCGGAACGACCGGGCAGGGCCGCCGGATGGAGGCCGTACTGATCTCGACCGGCGGGGTGGGCGGAGTCTGCGCCAACGCCCATCTCGCCGACGTGGGCTGGCAGGGCTGGGCCTGCGGCAAGGACGGGGACGTCGTGGGGGTCGGCACCACCGGCCAGTCGCGGCGGATGGAGGCGCTGGGCGTCCAGGTCGGTTCCGGCAGCGTGGGGGCGCAGGCGCACGTCGCGGACCTCGGCTGGCTGAACTCGACGGTCGGCAACCCCGCGTACGTGGGGACCACCGGCCAGTCGCGGCCCATGGAGGCCGTGCGCATCTGGGTCTGACGAACAAGCGGCGGTGCCGGTCCGCGGCCGGCACCGCCGCCTCACTCACGCGTACCGCGTCAAGAGCGCTTGAAGACCGACACCGTACGGGCCGGCACCGTGAACTCCCCCTTCGCCTGGTCGTACGCGGACTGCTTGACCACCGGGTCCGAGCCGGCCGCCTGGACCGGGTGCAGGGCGTACGCGCTGCCCGCGGCGGCGGGGATCCGCTGAACCTGCGCCGCGGGGCCGGCGTTGAAGACCACCACCAGGTCGCCGAGGGTCATGGTGAGCACGCCCGGGGTCTCGCCCGGGCCCGACAGCGGGAAGGCCAGCCGGTCCTGGACCGCCTGCGCCGAAGCCAGCGCGAAGACGGGCTCCGTCGTACGGATCCTGAGCAGGTCGCGGTAGGCGGACCCGGCGCCGGTGATGTCCGCGCAGCCGGGCGCGGGCACCGCCAGCAGGGGCTTCGCGTACGGCCACTTCGAGCGGTTGTCCGCGGCGGGCGGCAGGCCCCGGCCGAAGCCGTTGCCGCTGCCGTCACGGCAGTCCCAGTGGATGGCGTTGAACCAGTCCCCGCTGTCGAACGAGTTGCGGTCCAGCGACTTGGAGCGGAGCAGGTCGGTGCCCGCCTGGGACAGGGCCGGGCCCTGCGAGAGGGTCGCCGTGGCCATCGCCAGGACCTGCATACGGGCCTTGTCGGCCGGCGCCGTGCCCGGCGCGAGCTTGAACGACAGGGCGTCGGCCAGGGTTTCGTTGTCGTGGGCGTCCACGTACGCGAGCGCGTCGCCGGGAGCCGCCGCATAGCCGGCCGGGGCGCCGTTGTAGTCCAGCTCGGAGCCCTTGATCCGGCGGCCGGCGGTGTCGGTGAAGGTGTACGAGGCGAGGTTTCCGCTCAGACCCACCTTGATCAGGTCCTGGTCGTGCAGCAGCCGGGCCCGCTGCTCGTCCGCGGCGCCGTTCGCCGGGGACCCGTTCGGGGCGGTGAACAGGCCCGACGCGAAGCCCTGCACACGCGGGTCCTCGTCGAAGGGGCCGCCGCCGCGCACCGCGTCACGGGCCCGGTCGGAGAAGGTCGCGATGCCGGTGCCGGCCATGTTCTGCTGGGTGGCCTGGACGAAACGGGCGTCGTTCGCGACCTCGCCGAAGTTCCAGCCCTCCCCGTAGAGGACGATCCGCTTCCCGTCGACCCCGTCCTTCGCGGGCGTCAGGGAGTCCAGGGCGGCGCGCACGGCCAGGATGTTGGCCTTCGGATGGTGCCCCATGAGGTCGAAGCGGAAGCCGTCGACCTTGTACTCCTTGGCCCAGGTGACGACCGAGTCCACGACGAGCCGGCCCATCATGGCGTTCTCGGGGGCGGTGTTGGCGCAGCAGCTGGAGTCGGCCACCGAGCCGTCGGCGAGCAGCCGCTGGTAGTAGCCGGGCACGATCCGGTCCAGGACCGACTTGTCCGACTGCCCGGACGCCACGGTGTGGTTGTAGACCACGTCCATCACCGTGCGCAGCCCCGCCCCGTTCAGGGACTGGACCATCCTGCGGAACTCGACCGTACGGGCCGTGCCCTCGGGATCGCTCGCGTAGCTGCCCTCCGGGACCGTGTAGTGCAGCGGGTCGTAGCCCCAGTTGTACGCGTCCTTCGCCGCCGCGGCGGCCACGCAGGCCTGCTGCTCCTCGGAGTCGGGGGCGTAGACCTTGAGGTCGCAGGCCGGCTCGGTGCGGTCCGCCGGCTTCTCCGGGATGGTGCCGATGTCGAAGGCCGGGAGGAGGTGGACGTACGAGGTACCGGCGGCGGCCAGGTCGCGCAGGTGCCGCATGCCCGCCGAGCCGGTGTCCGTGAAGGCCAGGTACTGGCCGGGGTGACCGCTGGTGCGGTCCGCCACCGAGAAGTCGCGGACGTGCAGCTCCTGGATCTGCGCCGAGGTGAAGGGCACGGCCGCGGGCTTGCGCAGCTCGCGCCAGCCGGGCGGGGCGAGCTTCGGGTCGGCGAGGTCCACGACCAGGCTGTACGCCGAATCCGTGGTCAGCGCCGTGGAGTACGGGTCGGTCACCAGGTTCCGCACCATCTGGCGGGTGCTCGGGGCCCATACGGTCACGGCGTAGCGGTACGGCTTGCCGGACCAGCCGCGCTCGCCGCGCACCGACCAGACGCCGGTGGCGAGGTCGCGGCGCATGGCGACCGTGCGGCCGTCGAGCTCCAGGTCGACCCGCTGGGCGGTGGGGGCCCAGACGGCGAGGGTGGGGCGGCCGTCCTTGAAGACCGGGCCGAGGGCGGTGGTGTTCGCGTAGAGGTCGTCGAGCACCCCGGCGAGCTGGACGCCGGTGGCGGCCAGGACGGCGCCGTTCGCGGCGCGGGCGCTCGCGACGAGCTGGCCGCGCAGGGCGTCCCGTACCCGGTCCCGGTCACGGGGGTCGACGGTGAAGGCCGCGTACCCGGCCAGATGCGGGAACTTCTGCTTCTGGGCGTCCGTGAGCTGCGACCTGCCCAGCCGCAGCCACTGCGCCTGCGCCAGACCGGTCAGGGTTCCGTTCTCGGCCTTGACCGCGCCGTCGCGGGAGGCGAGGAGCTGGAGGGAGGCGGCGGCCGGCGGGGCGTTCCAGGCGACGGTGTCGCGGTCGATCCAGACGGCCTGTGCCTTGGTGAGGTCCAGGGCGGCGGCGGAGCCGGCGGGCTGCGGCAGGAGGTACTTCTCCTGGCCGCCCAGCGTCCAGACCTCGTGGCCGGTGGCGTTCAGGTCCAGGGACTGGTCGGTGGGGAGGTCCTTCTCGTCGCCCTTGTGCAGGATGTAGCTCAGCGAGCCGGCGCCGGGGGCGAGCGCAACCTCGTACACGGCTCCGTAGGAGTCGGTGCGCGTCGGGAGCAGCGGCTTGGACCACTCGGTCGGGTTCGCGGCGCCGGTCCAGACGTGCAGGCCCCAGCCGTCGTAGGCGCCGTCGGCGCGCTTGTGGTGGATGACGGCCTTCGCGGTGTCCTGCGGCGGGTAGGCGGGGCGGTCGGTGCGGGCGGGTTCCTTGCCCTGCTCCAGCCAGATCTCGCCGGTCTTCGTCACGTCGATGCTGCGGTCGGCGGCGACGTCCTTGTTGCCGTCCTTGTCGATGACGAGGTAACCGACCGAGGAGGCGCCGGGCTTGAGCCTGACGTAGGCGAAGGCGCCGTAGGCGTCGCGGCCGGTGAAGTCGTGCCCGGCCGGCCAGGGGGTGGCTTCGCCGTCGGCGAGGTCGCCCCAGGCGTACAGCCGCCAGTTGGTGTAGTCGCCGTCGGGGCGGTTGTAGTGGACCACCGCGTAGTCGCGCTGGGTGGCGGTGGGGACCTCGACGGGCGGGGCCTGGCCCGCGACGGACTCGGCGAGGGCGCTCGCGGTGCGGCCGGCGGAGTCGACGACGACGGCCTTGTAGCGCAGGGCGGTCCCGGCGGGCGCGGTGATGTGCTGGGTGACCTTGTACGGGGCGTGGTCGGCGGAGCCGAGCACCTGCCACTTGTCGCCGCCGGCCTGCGCGGCGAAGACCACCCGGCTCAGGGCGGCTCCGGTCACGTTCGCGGTGAGCTCGACGGTTCCGGTGGCCCCGGCGGCCGGGGCCTGGAGGGTCAGCGCGGGCTTGGCCGCGGGCTGCGCGAGGGGCGCCGTGGCCTGGAGCACCACCGAGCCGAGGGCGGGGACGGTCACGGTGAGCTTCCCGGACGCGGAGGCACGCAGCAGCGCCGTGCCGCCGTACAGGGTGCGGTACCGGGCGCCGGCCGGGGCGTCGATCTCCACGGTCCGGGACTCGGTGGCGTTGTTGGCGGCGACCAGGTACTCGGTGCGGGTCTTGGAGTCGGTGCGGGCGAAGGCGTAGACCGAACCGTCGGAGAGGCGCTCGCTCTGGACGCCGTCGCGCAGGGCCGGGTGGTCCTTGGTCAGCTTCGAGAGAGCACTGATCTGCTTGTAGAGCGGGTGTCCCGGATCGTAAGCGTCGCTCGCGTGCGTGCGGGCCGTGCCCAGCTGGTCGTCGTCCAGGTAGTCGGCCACCTGAGAGGCGAACAACGGCTGGCGGGCGTCCTTGTCCCCGCCGGCGCCGGTGAAGCCCTGCTCGTCACCGGAGTAGACCACCGGATTGCCCCGGGAGAGGAACATCAGCTCGTTGGCGAGCCGGTACCGGTCCAGCAGCTCCTGCTCCCCCGCCCCCGGCCGGTCCTGCTTCAGGAAGGTCCCGAAGCGGCCCATGTCGTGGTTGCCGAGGAAGGTGACCTGCTCGTACGCGTTCGCCTTGTCGGTCGTGTAGCGGTAGTCGTCGGCGAAGACGGAGGCCAGTCGCCCGGGCGCCGCGCCCTGGGAGGCGTACGAGCGGATCGCGTCCTGGAGCGGGAAGTCGAGGGTGGCGTCGAGCCGGCCGCGCGTCACGTACGGCGAGGTGACGGCGGTGTCGGCGGAGTAGACCTCGCCGAACATGAAGAAGTCGTCCCGGCCGTGGCGGGCGGCGTACTTGTCGAGCGCGGTCGCCCACTGCGTCCAGAACCCGGTGTTGACGTGCTTGACCGTGTCGATGCGGAAACCGTCGATGTCGAAGTCCGCGACCCACTTCTCATAGATCTTCTCCATCCCCTCCACGACCTCGGGACGCTCGGTCCACAGGTCGTCGAGACCGAAGAAGTCGCCCTGGTCGGAGGACTCGCCGGCGAAGGTGGAGTCACCGCGGTTGTGGTACATCGTCGGGTCGTTGAGCCAGGCCGGGGACTTGAGGTTCTTCTTCGCGTCCGGGACGAAGGGCGTGCGCGGGAAGGAGTCGGCGTCGGTGGCGGGGAACCCCCGCTTCCCCGACGCGCCTTCGGCGTAGTCGGCGTCGTCGAAGGGGACCCCGTCCCTCGTCAGGTACGGGAAAGCCCCCTTCGACAGGTACGCGGAGGACTGTTCGCGGTAGTCGACGACATCGGCGGTGTGGTTGGCGATGACGTCGAAGAAGACCTTCATCCCCTTCCCGTGCGCCTTGTCGATCAGCCGCTCCAGATCGGCGTTGGTACCGAAGTGCGGGTCGACCTGCGTGAAGTCGGTGATCCAGTAGCCGTGGTAGCCGGCGGAGACGTCGTTCCCCTTCCCCTGCACCGGCTGGTTCTTGAAGATCGGCGCCATCCAGATGGCCGTGGTGCCGAGCCCCTTGATGTAGTCCAGCCGGTCGGTCAGCCCCTTGAGGTCACCGCCCTGGTAGAAACCTTTGTCCGTCGGGTCCAGGCCGGTCTCCAGCCGGGAACCGGTCAGGCCTCCACGGTCGTTGCGCGGGTCGCCGTTCGCGAACCGGTCCGGGAGCACGAAGTAGAACTGCTCCCGGGTCAGGTCGTTGCGCGCGGGCTCGGCGGCCAGCTTCGCGTCCGAGGGCGGGGCCGGCGGCGCCTTGGCTGCGGCGGCCGCCGCGGGGAGGGCGGGCAGGAGTGTCACGGCCAGGACGGCGGCGAGCACTCCCGCGGCGGGGCGTGTCAAGGAGGTCTCCTCGGGTGCGGGACGGGGGCTGAGGATCAGCTGCGCCAGGTGTCGGTCAGCGTGACCTTGCCGTTCGCGGGGACGGTGGCGGTGCGGTTGGCTCCGCTCTCCCAGGTGACGTTGCCGGCGGCGTCCTTGCGGACGTACTTGTACGCGAAGACCGTGCCGGGCGGGAGCGTGACGTCGAGCTTCCAGACGGGGTAGGCCGCCGGGTCGAGCTTGAGGGCGCCGGCGGTGTTCCAGGCACCGAGCTCGGCGCGGTCACCGGTGACGAAGATGTTCTGGCCCGGCACGGTGGTGGCGGTGACGGCGAAGGCCGCGCCGGCGGGGTTCGCCGGCGTGCCGCTGCCCGTACAGGTACGGGCCCCCACGTGCAGGGCGACGGCGCTGCCGGCGCCGATCGTGGCGGTGAACTGTCCACCGGAGCCCACGTTGACCGTACGGCCGCTCTGCACGTCGCAGTAGTCGCCGGCCGGGAGGGAGGTCTGGAAGGTGCGGGTCAGGGCCGAGCCCTCGTGGTTGATCGCGACGTAGGCCTTGGTGCCCCGACCGAAGGCGATCTGGTCGCCTCCGTTGTCCCACCAGTCGGTCACGGACTGGCCGCGCGCGGTGTTGCGGAAGGCGACCATGGAGGAGATCTCCCGCCAGGCGTGCTGGCACTTCCAGCCATCGGCGTAACAGGCGCTCACCGCACCGCCGTTGGGGGGACCGGCGTCCCTGTCGCTCCACTCGTAGCCGGAGTGCACGTCCGGGGAGCCGTAGGGCCAGGCCAGCATGAACACGCTGGCGAGGGTGTAGGCGGAGCCGTCCTTGTAGTTGAGGGTGTCGCCGCCGCGCTCGGTGTCGTGGTTGTCGACGAAGACGGCGGACTGGGCGGAGGGCATGTACCCCCAGCCCTCCCCGAAGTTCTTCAGGTTGGCCAGGTTCTCGCTCCGGAAGACCCGCTTGAGGTCCCGGGCGTAACGGAACTCCTGCACGTCGCCGTTGCCGAGGTACTCGGTGGGCTGGACGGCCTCACCCGCTCCGTAGATCGCCTCCTGCTTCCAGTAGGCGTTGGGGTTGGCCAGCCGGGACTTGATGTTGGCGAGGTCGGCGGCGGGCATGTGTTTGGCGGCGTCGATCCGCAAGCCGTCGACGCCGAGGGAGAGCAGGTCGTTCAGGTAGCCGGCGATGCGGCCGCGTACGTAGTCCTCACCGGTGTCCAGGTCGGCGAGCTGCACGAGCTCGCAGTTCTGTACGTTGGCCCGGTCCTGGTAGTTGGAGATGGTCGCCCGGCAGTCGTCCATGTCGGCGGAGGAGTAGATGCCCGGGTAGTTGTACTTCGTGTACGAACTCCCGCCGGTCCCGGTGCCGTCCGCGGCGGCCATGTGGTTGATGACGGAGTCCGCGACGACCTTCACCCCGGCGGCGTGACAGGTGTCGACCATCGCCTTGAAGGCCGTACGGTCACCGAGCCGCCCGGCGATCTTGTAGCTGACGGGCTGGTACGAGGTCCACCACTGGCCGCCCTGGATGTGCTCCTGCGGCGGCGACACCTGGACGTACCCGTATCCGGCGGGCCCGAGGCTGTCGGTACAGGCCTTGGCCACGGAGTCGAACCGCCACTCGAACAGCACGGCGGTGACGTCCCGCACCCCGGGCGCCGCGGCGACCGCCTGCGGCGCCTGGGCGGTAAGGGTCGCCCCGGCCAGCGCGGCAACGGCGAGGAGGACGCGGGCGGTTCTGGCGGGTCGGGCGGTTCTGGCGGTTCTGCCGGCTGCTCTGGCTGCTCTGGCGGTGGGGGGCATGCGGGGAACCTCCTGGCGGCGAGGTGGGGATGGCAGCGACCGTAGGGGCGGAGCGGTACCCCTGCAAGACCTTGCGCAAGAGATTGCAGAATTGTTTCCGTGGCGTGTCCTGCCGGGCGGGGGTCGGGGTCGGCGGGACTCGTGTGCGCGGTGGCGTTGACGGGGTTCGGGGGCGTCCCGTCAGTCCACTGGCATTCCGGGCCGGCCCGGCCCGGAATGCCAGAAGCCTGCCGGGAAGCCCCCGAGGAATGGCCGGGTGGTGTGG
>NZ_JBHWVJ010000066.1:0-6836 GCF_042736725.1 Streptomyces sp. NPDC060028
TCTCACCCTGCTCCTGGTCACCCGACCCGAACGCCTTGTCCATCCCCGACTGACCGCCCAGAATCGCCGCCAACGCACCGTTCAACGCCGACGTGATCTCATCCGAACGCGACTTGAACAGATCGAACGCAGCCTTGCCCGAACCGTTGAACTTCCCCTCCAACGGCGCACCCGCCGCAACCAACTGCCGGATCAAAAGACCCAGGTCACTACTCGAATTCTGCGACTGCGACTGCAGATCCGTCAGAACCCGCGCCCCCATGTCGAACTTCATCAGACTCCTCCCTCACCCCGTCAGCCTGGCCGAACGTACGTATGCCATCGTGGACCTCTTGCGTCGCTGATGCAATCAGCAATCGGGCACTGTGACGAACCGATGACACATGCTCATCAACCATACGCTCAGGCGCCCTTGAGGTGGCGCACCAGCCGCTCGAACTCCTGCCACCCCGCCAGGTCCGACGGGTCGCCCGGCAGCGGGTAGTACATCGCGGGGCGGGCCCGCGGTCCGAGTGGAACCGGAGCCTGCGACAGCGGCGTACGGCGGGCCCGGTCGCCGGGCATCCGGCGGACCTCCTCCGCGCCGAGCACGAAGGCCACCGGCACGCCCGGGCCCTCGAAGCGAGGGGGTACCGCCAGGTCACGGCGGGCTTTGCGAATCTGCACCAGCATCGACAGCAGGTTGTGGCGGGTCGCCAGGACCTCCGCCACGCGGGTCAGCGCCTCCGTCGGCACCACCTCGTCGGCGCCGTAACCGAAGGCGAGGGTCACCTCCTCCTCGACGCCCGCCTTGGTACGGGTCACCCGCACCGTCGCCAGGCCCGGCCGCCCGGGGCTGCCGACCACCACGAACCAGCTCGGCTCGGGTGCCCGCTCGAAGGCCACGTCGGTCAGCTGCCGCGGCGACCAGGGCAGGTTCGCGGGCTCCGCCGTGCCCCACCCGGCGGGGGGCGCGCCGGTGAGCTCGCTCCACACCGCCTCCAGGGCGCCGCCGAGGACGAGGCGGTCGTCCGCGGGGTGCGCCGTACGGAAGGTGAGGGCCAGCTGCCGCTCCCCCGTCTCGGAGACCTCCTGGAAGGTGGCCGCGACCGGGGTGTTCAGGTCCGTGGGGGTCGCGTCGGGCGAGGCGACCGTGGCGAACATGCCGTGCTGCCAGGCCAGTACCGCCCCGGAGCGGCCGTCGTAGTAGCCCTCGCGCTCGTCCTGTACGACCCACCGCGAGGGCCAGTCGCCCAGGGTGTCCCGTACGGCCGGCGAGAGGGTGGTTCCCGCCGGGCTGACGATCTGCAGGCCCAGACCGGCGTTGGCGCTGGCCCGGAACGCGTCCGCGAGCCAGGCCGTCATCGCCACGACCGGGCGGTCCTGGATCACGACGGCGACCTTGTCGGTGAGCACGTCCACGGCGGGCTGGGCGGCCGCCGGAATCGGCGCCACCCCCACCCCGTCGCTCTCCACCACGGCAAGGTTCCGGGCGGCCTGCGGCGGCCAGGCCGCGCCGCCCGCCAGCAGCGCGAGCCGGGCCGCGAAGGTGCCCGCGAGCCGCTCGGCCTCGGCGACGCCGGTCGTGGCGCGGGCTTCGGTCCACCAGAACGGCAGCGGCGGCGGCGTGGCCCCCAGGAGCCGCTCCGCCTCCCCCGCGACCTGTACGAGCAGCGGCGCCTCGATGGAGACCAGCGGCCGGCCCTGCTCGTCGCAGAGCTGCACGACGGCGCCGTCGCCCTCCGTGCCCACCAACTTGTCGGGGCCGCCGGAGAGCAGGCCCGCGAGCACGTGCAGCGGTTCGGGCATCCGCTCGGTGAGGGCGATGACGTCCTTGGTCATATGAGGTCCTGGTGTCCTATTCGGGCGAGTACACGGTCTGGATCAGGCGGTTCGACTGGCCGCGGCGAATGAGCACGCCGCGTCCCGCCGGCTGCTGCGAGGCGTACACACCGGGGAACAGCTGCCCCTCGCTGCGGTCGCCCGCCATCAGCACCGCGGACGCCCCCGACTCGCGCAGCCCCTGCACCAGCGGCTCGTACATGCCGCGCGAGGCACCGGCGACCCGGCGCGTCAGCACGAAGTGCAGGCCGATGTCGACGGCCGAGGGGATGTACGGGAGGAACGGCGCGAGCGGCGACTGGCCGGCCGTGGTCAGTACGTCGTAGTCGTCGACCAGCACCACGATCCGCGGCCCGCTGCCCCAACTGCCGGGCTCCAGGTCCTCGATGCGCGCACTGTCGTCCGGCAGCCGCTTGTCCAGTTCGGTGGCGATACCGGCGGAGAGGCCCGCGCACAGCTTGGGGTTGTACGCGTAGCCGCCCGCGTACTCCTCCGGGACCACCCCGCGCAGTGCGCGCCGCGGGTCCATGACCGCGAAGACCAGCTCGTCCTCGCCGTAGCGCTCGATGAGCCCGGCCGCGACGGTCTTGAGCATGTTCGTCTTGCCGCTCTCGCTGTCGCCCAGGACCAACAGGTGCTGGTCGTGCCCGAACAGGTCCAGCAGCACCGGCGCGAGCGCGCTCTGGTCCAGCCCGATCGGGACCCGCTTGGGCTCGGCGACCGGCCCGGGCAGCAGGTGCGGCTCCAGGACGTGCGGCAGCACCCGTACCGGCTGGGCGACCTCGCCGGTCCAGGTGGCGCGGACGGTACGGGCCGTGCGCTCCAGCACCGCGCCCAGTTCGGAGTTGTCGGCGAGGCCGTCGGTGCGGGGCAGCGCGACCTGCGCGAAGAGCTTGCCGTCGGTCAGGACGCGGCCGGGCTCGTCGGGCGCCAGGGTCTCGGCGAGCTTGCGCTCGATGCTGGACTCGCTGGGGTCGTTGAGCCGCAGCTCGACGCGGGTGCCGAAGTTGGACTGGGCGGCGATGCGCACGTCGTTCCACCGGAGCATGCCGGCGACGACGTGGATGCCGTAGCCGCCGCCGCGCTTGAGGACGTCCATGACGGCGTCGTCGAGCTCCTCGAAGTCGTCGCGCAACGCGCCGAACCCGTCGATGACCAGCACGATCTCCGCGGAGGCCAGCTGCGGCAGCCGGCCCGCCGCGTGGAGGGAGCGCAGCTGCTCGACGGAGTCGATGCCGTGCTCCCGGAAGAGGTCCTCGCGGGCGGCGAGCATGTTCCGTACGACCTCGACGGTGCGGGCGGCGCGCTCGCGGTCCGCGCGCCCGGCGACGCCGCCGACGTGCGGGAGCCCGGACAGGGCCTGGAGGCCGCCGCCGACCAGGTCGAGGCCGTAGACGCCGACCTGCTGCGGGGTGTGGGTCAGTGCCAGGGAGAGCACCAGGGTGCGCAACAGGGTCGTCTTGCCGGACTGCGGGCCGCCGATGACGGCGGCGTGGCCGCCCGCGACGGTGAGGTCCAGGAACCACTGGCCCTGCCACTGCTTCGTCGGGTCGTCGAGCAGGCCGAGCGGCACCTGGAGCGGGCCCCGGCGCGCGGCGAGCTGCATGCCGCGCCCGCCGACCTCGACCGGGCCAGCCACCTTGTCCAGGGCCAGCGCGGAGGGCAGCGGCGGCAGCCAGATCTGGCGCACGCCGGGGGCGGCGTTCTCCAGCTGCCCGACGATGACGCCCATCTCGGTCGGTCCGGTCTCGCGGCGTCGCAGCGAGGGCTCGGCCGGGCCGTTGTCGGCGGAGCCGGCCAGGGTGTTGAAGGCCTCGTACTCGAGGGCGAGCGGCCCCGAGGCGGCGTCCTCGTGGCGCTGCACGGGTCCGCGGTAGCCGCCGGAGACGTAGCTCGCCTTGAACCGCTCGTAGTGGCTGGTGTCGACCTTGAGGTAGCCGAAGCCGGGCAGCGGCGGCAGGTGGAAGGCGTCCGTGGTGTCGAGGACGGTGCGGGACTCGTCGGCGGAGAAGGTGCGCAGGCCCAGCCGGTACGAGAGGTACGTGTCCAGGCCGCGCAGCTTGCCGCCCTCGATGCGCTGGCTGGAGAGCAGCAGGTGCACGCCGATGGAGCGGCCGATGCGGCCGATGGACAGGAACAGGTCGATGAAGTCGGGCTTGGCGGTGAGCAGTTCGCCGAACTCGTCGATGACGACGAACAGGTGCGGCAGCGGGTCCAGGTCGGGCCGCTTCTCGGCGCGCAGCGCGGCGTAGTCGCCGATGTCGGCGACGTTTCCGGCGTCCTTGAGGACCTGCTGGCGGCGCTTGACCTCGCCCGCGAGGGAGGCGTGGACGCGCTCGACGAGGCCGGCCTGGTTCTCCAGGTTGGTGATGACACCGGCGACGTGCGGCAGGTCGGCGAACGGCGCGAAGGTGGCGCCGCCCTTGTAGTCGACGAGGACGAGGGCGAGGTCCTCCGGCGGGTGCGTCGCCACCAGCGCGAGGACGAGCGTGCGCAGCAGCTCCGACTTTCCGGAGCCGGTCGCGCCGACGCACAGGCCGTGCGGGCCCATGCCGAGCTCGGAGGACTCCTTCAGGTCGAGCAGCACCGGCTCGTGGGAGTCGCTGATGCCGATCGGGACGCGCAGGAAGGCGCGCTCGCCGCGCGGAGCCCACAGCCGGCCCAGGTCCAGCCGGGCCACGTCGTCGATGCCGAGGAGGTCGGCGAAGTCGACGGGGCCGGACAGCGGGGCGTCGATGAGCGACTCGGCGGACAGCCGCAGCGGCGCGAGCATCCGGGCGAAGCCCTCCGCGAAGGAGATGCCGACCTCGTCCACGGTGCCGTGGGCGCTGATCGGCTCGGCCTCGCGGAGGTCCTCTATGAACACCTGGTCGCCGCCCACGGTGATGCGTACGCCGACGTGGCCGGGCTCCTGTACGCGCTGCTCCAGCAGGTGCAGCACGGTGACGCCCATGTCGCGCAGGCCCACCGCGTCGTCGGGGAGCGGCAGGTCGACGGCGTCCTCGCCGTGGCCGTCGGTGACGACGAGGAGCCGGGAGTTCATGGCCAGGGCGTCGCGCCCGGACAGGCCGCGGCGGACCTCGGCGGCGTAGGAGGCGCGGCGGCGCAGTTCGGGGCCGATCTGGCGGGCGAGCTGGGGTGCGGAGGGCGCGATCCGGCGGGCGGCCACGGGCCCGTCGAGCTGCTCGGTGTCGAGGAGGTGGGGCATCCACTTGGCCCACTCCCAGTCGGCGAGCCGGTCGCCGGGCACGGCCAGGGCCATCGCCACGTCGTCGGGGGCGTGCAGGGCCGCGGCCTGGACGAGCAGGGCGCGCGCGACGCGCAGGCAGTCCTCGCGGGGGCCGATGACGCTGACGTTGCCGACGCGGTCGAGCGGGACGGTGAGCGGCAGTTCGTTGCCGGTGCGGAAGCGGGACATCAGCGCCGACGCCTCGTTCAGCATGAACTGGTCGGGCGGGGTGAGGACCGTGGAGCCCTGCTGGGCGATGGACAGGTCCCGTACGGGCATCTCGCCGGTGCCGACCCGCACGCGCAGGAAGTCGCCGTCGACGCGGCGGCGCTCCCACATGCGGGCCGGGTCGCGGACGATGTCGTACAGCGCGCCGGGCGGCGGGTTGAGGACGTCGGCGCGCTCGCGCCGCTCGCGCTCCTCGGCCGAGAGCTCCTCGCGCAATTCCTCCAGGTAGGCCAGGTAGGCCTCGCGCTGGGTGCGGCGGGTGCGCTGGGCCTTGCCGCGCTGAGAGAAGACGAGCGCCATCGAGCCGATGACGGTGACGACGAGGATGATCGCGCCGAGCCCCGCGAACTGGCTGTTGCGCACCACCGTCATCATCACGACGGACGACATGACGCCGGCGACGGGCAGCAGCGACATCGCGATGTTGCCGCCCTTGCCCTCGGGCAGGTTGGGCGGGGCCTCTATGGTGCGGGCCCCGGAGGCGGCCGCGGGACGGGTGGTCCGGGCCGGGCGGTGGATCAGTCGGGTGCTCATCGTCTTCGTCTTCGTCCGTCGTCCGTCAGGTCCGTCAGTGGCGCTGCTGCGAGAGCTGGAACACGTCCGCGGCGAGGCGGACGACGGCTTCCCGGGTGGGGTGGGCGAGGAGCTCGGTACGGATCGCCCCGCCGGCCGCCAGGTGGCGGTCGTACGGGAGGATCTGCACGCTCGCGCCGGTGCCCTTGAGCATGCGGGCGGCCTCTTCGAGGTCGAGCACGGCGTGCGGGACCAGTTCGGTCAGCACGACGATGGTTCCGGCGATCACGTGCGGGGGCAGGCCCTGCATCCACTGGAGGACCGCGTAGGTGCTGGTGACGCCTTCGAGGGTGGCGGGGGCGGTCAGGATCCGGGCCTGGGACGCGGACAGCGCGACGCGGGCGACCTCGGCGGGCAGGGTCTCGCAGTCGATGACCGCGACCCCGAAGTACCGGCGCAGGGCGACCATGGCCCGCTCGTAGGCGCGGGCGTCGAGCATGGCGCCGATCTGGCCCTGGCTGCCGGGGAGCAGCCAGGCGTTGCCGGGGAGCTGGACGAGGTAGCCGGTGATGTCGAGCAGCGACATCTGCGGCTCGACGATGTCGGCGACGTCGCCGGTGGTCCAGCGCAGCGTCTCGGCGCCGAGGCGCAGGGGCAGCGAGCCGAGGGCCGGGTCGGCCTCGACGAGGAGCACCGGGTCCTGGCGGTAGTGCGCGTAGGTGGTGCCGAGGAGCGCGGCGACCGTGGTCTTGCCGGCGCCGCCGCGGATGGAGGTGACGGCGATCTGGCGGCCGGTGGTGACGGGCTGCTGGAGCACCTCGGCGGTGCGGGTGACGTCGGCGACCTCGCGGGCGGCGGAGGAGGAGACGGTACGCCGCAGCGCGCGGGCGGCGCGGGCCGCGAAGCCCTCGCCGTGCCGGGCCTTGCCCTTGGCCGCGACGAGCCCCTGCTCGACGACGGGCCGCGACCCGGGCGCGCGGTACCCCTGCGGCCGGGCCTGGCCGTGGCCCTGCGCGGGCTGTGCCGGCGCCTGACGCGGGACCTG
>NZ_JBHWVJ010000066.1:6934-42492 GCF_042736725.1 Streptomyces sp. NPDC060028
TGGGCCTGGGCCTGGGCCTGGGCCTGGGCCTGGGCCTGGGCCTGGGCCTGGGCCTGGGCCTGCGGGTATGCCTGCGGGTATGCCTGCGGCTGCGGCTGCGGCTGCGGGTACCCGTACCCCTGCGGGGCGGCCGCCTGAGGCGCCTGGCCCTGGGGGTGGCCGTGGCCCTGCGGCTGCGCCGGCTGTCCCTGGGGGTACGCCTGCGGGTCGGGCTGCGGGTACTGCTGCTGCGGGGAGCCGTACCCGTGCGGGCCCTCGGCCTGCGGGTACGCCTGCTGCTGGGGCGGCGGGTAGCCGTAGCCCTGCGGGGGCTCGGGCTGTTCGGGCTCAGCCGCGGGCTGCGCCGCGCCGGACCTCAGGTCTCGCAGCACGTCGCCCTGCCAGTTGTCGTCTCTGTTCGGCATGTCTGCCTCTTCTCCACCCTGCCGAGTCAGAATTTGTTGAGCAGCTGCCCGTACACGCCGAACACACCGAGGGCGAGCGGGAAGAGCCCCACCATCCCGATGGATTCGACCAGGTCTGCCATGCGCCGCAGCCGGACCTGTACGTGGTCCGGCGGCTGCACCGCCAGCACGGCCAGCGGCAGTACCGCGGCCCCGCACAGCAGCGCCAGCGGACCGACGCCCCCGGCGTGCTGCATCCACAGCACGACGAGCCGTACGAGGAGGAAGGCCGCGGCGGCGAACAGTGCCACCACCTCGGCGACGAGCGGGAAGGCCCGCGCCCTCGACAGCAGGACCACGGCGGTGAGCGCGGGCAGCGCCACCGTCCACACGCTCGGCTTGTCGGCGAGCGTGAGCAGCCAGCCGGCGCCCGCCGCGGAGGCGGCGGTGGCGATCGTGGCGAGCGCGAGGCCGCGGTGCGTGGCGGCCAGCGCGTTGCCGACCTCGTGGCGGCTGACGGACGTGCCGCCCGAGCGGCGGTCGTCGAGCGCGGTGAGCCCGGAGGCCATCAGCGCGAGTCGCGGCAGCATGCCGAGCAGGACGACGGAGAAGACGACCATGACGGCGCCGATCCGCGCCGGTTCGTCCTGGACGGCGGCGACGGCCTCCCACACGGCGGTGATCGCGCCGACGCCCGCGGCGCCGAGCAGGCCGCCCTTGCCGAGCGGCGAGAAGTAGCCGAGCAGGAGCAGCGAGAGGATCAGGGAGCCCGCGACGGCGGCGAGCCGGGCCGCGCCCGGCCAGGCGTACGCGTCGGCGGCGGTCCACGCGGTGAGCAGGCCCAGTCCGCCGCCGGCGAGGAGCAGCGCGGTGGCCAGGCCCCGGTTGCCCTGCCCGATCTTCGAGGTGAGCGCGCCGGCGGCCAGCAGGACGAGCGTGACGGCGGCGAGCGCGCCGACCAGGGACTCGAGTGCGAACTCGCGGCGGGCGAGCACGGCCGCGGTCAGCGCGAGGCCGATGGTCGCCACGCCCGCGCTGGCCCGTCGGGCGACGGGGCGCCAGCGCCAGGCCTGGAGGTCGAGGTCGTCGGCCACCAGGTCGGTGACGTCGTGGACGACGGGCGCGGGCGGCGCGGAGTGCGTCCGCACGAGGCGCAGCACGGCGCCGTCGGCGACCCCGGCCGAGAAGAGGGTGCTGTCGTGGGGCAGGGCGGAGCCGTCGGACGTGATCAACTGCCGGGTCATCGGACGCGATGCGGCCCGGTCGTCCAGCAACTGCAGTATGTCTGGGAGCAGTTGTCCGATCGGAGTGTCCGAGGGCAGGACGATGTCGGCCCGGCGTCGCTCGCCGACCAGGGTCACCCGGCTCAGTTGCGCCCGGGAAGTCGTTGCTGTGCTCACCACTTACGGGAACCTATCATCGCGGCATTGGGAACAATCGGGCATACAGGACAGAGCGCTGTGGCCGGCTTGCTCCCCGCCCCACTCCCCCTGTGAACATTCACGGTTTGGCCGAATTCGTCGGATCGCCGGGCTTGGGCGACTGGCTCGACTTCGGCGGCTTCGGGGAGGCGGACTTCGACGCCTTGGGGGAGGCCGGCGAACCGGTCGAGGGCTTGCCCGACGCCTTGCCCGACTGCGGGGCCACGGACTGACCGGGCTGACCGGACTGACCGGACTGACCGGACGGCGTCGGCTGCGCGGGCGGCGCGTACTGCTGGGACTGGCGCTCCTGTTGCTGCTTCTGCTCGGCCTTCTGCTTCGCCAGGGTCGTCTGGAGGAACGACCAGCCGACGCACCCCGCGCAGAGCACGGCCGCGATGGCTATTCCCGCGAAGACCTTCGCGAGCCGCTCGTCGGCCGTGCGCCGGGCCCGCTGCGCGCCGAAGAGCAGGGCGTCCCGCATCCGGCGCCGACGTACGGCGACCGACTCCAGGAGCTGGCTGTCGTAGTCCCTTGCCATCCAATTCCCCCTACTTTGCCCCTGCAACACAAGGCGTCGGCGAGCGGGCAGTGGAACCCAGGATAAGGGCACGGTAAGAGGCGGTCGCCATTGCGTACGAGTGGGGCAGCGGGCCGGGCGCCCGCGCTACTTGGCGGCCAAGGCCTCCAGGGCGGTGTTGAGCTCCAGGACGTTGACCCGGGGCTCGCCCATGAAGCCGAGGGTGCGGCCGTCGGTGTGGTCCTTGACCAGCTTCTCGACCTGCTCGACGTCGAGGTGGTTGCGCTCGGCGACCCGGTGCACCTGGATCCCGGCGTACCGCGGGGAGATGTGCGGGTCCAGGCCGGAGCCGGAGGAGGTGACGGCTTCGGCGGGGATCTGCGCCTCCTGCGGGGTGTAGCCGGGGACGGTGTTGTCGGCGAGCACCTTCGCCTTGGCCTCGTTCACGGACTTCAGCAGGTCGGGGTTGTCCGCGGCCTTGTTGGTGGCGCCGGAGAGCAGCAGCTCGTACCGGGTGTTGATGCTGTTCGCCCCGAGTCCGGCGGCCGGGCGGCCCTGGAACCAGCGCAGGTCGTCCCCGTACGACTGGCCGATGAGGGAGGAGCCGACGACCCGGCCGCTCCCGTCCTTGATCTCGGAG
This sequence comes from Streptomyces sp. NPDC060028, assembly GCF_042736725.1. NCBI lineage: Bacteria > Bacillati > Actinomycetota > Actinomycetes > Kitasatosporales > Streptomycetaceae > Streptomyces > Streptomyces sp. NPDC060028. The sequence continues at coordinate 9,899 of NZ_JBHWVJ010000066.1, forward strand.
CCGTTGGCCTTGTCGTTGAAGGCGGCCTGGGCGATCCCGGTGACGGCGAGCGGGTAGAGCACGCCGCAGATGACCGTCATGACCAGCAGGGCCCGCAGGCCGGCACCGATCAGACGTACGGTGCTGGATACAGAGTTCATGGCGGATCAGCCGATTCCGGGGATGAGGGAGACGAGCAGGTCGATGAGCTTGATGCCGATGAACGGGGCGATCAGGCCGCCGAGTCCGTAGAGGCCGAGGTTGCGGCGCAGCATCTTGTCGGCGCTGGTGGGCCGGTAGCGGACGCCCTTCAGGGCCAGCGGCACCAGGGCGATGATGATCAGCGCGTTGAAGATGACCGCGGAGAGGATCGCGGACTGGGGCGAGTGCAGGCCCATGACGTTGAGCTTGTCCAGGCCCGGGTAGGCCACGGCGAACATCGCCGGGATGATCGCGAAGTACTTGGCGACGTCGTTGGCGATGGAGAAGGTCGTCAGCGCGCCCCGGGTGATCAGGAGCTGCTTGCCGATCTCGACGATCTCGATGAGCTTGGTCGGGTTGGAGTCCAGGTCCACCATGTTCCCGGCCTCCTTGGCGGCCGAGGTCCCGGTGTTCATGGCCACCCCGACGTCGGCCTGGGCGAGGGCGGGGGCGTCGTTGGTGCCGTCGCCCGTCATCGCGACGAGCTTGCCGCCCGCCTGCTCCCGCTTGATGAGGGCCATCTTGTCCTCGGGAGTGGCCTCCGCGAGGAAGTCGTCGACACCCGCTTCCTCGGCGATGGCCTTCGCGGTCAGCGGGTTGTCGCCGGTGATCATGACGGTCTTGATGCCCATGCGGCGCAGCTCCTCGAACCGCTCGCGCATGCCCTCCTTGACCACGTCCTTGAGGTGGATGACACCCAGGACGCGGGCGCCGTTCTCGTCCTCCCGGGCGACGAGGAGCGGCGTACCGCCGGCCGCCGAGATGGCGTCGACCTTCTCACTCGCGTCGGCGGCGAGGGTGCCGCCCTGCTCGCCGACCCATGCCGTGATCGCGGAGGCGGCGCCCTTGCGGACCTTGCGGCCGTCCACGTCCACGCCGGACATACGGGTCTGCGCGGTGAAGGGGATCCAGTCGGCTCCGGTCAGCTCGCCCTGGTGGCGTTCACGCAGACCGTACTTCTCCTTCGCGAGGACCACGATGGAGCGGCCCTCGGGGGTCTCGTCGGCCAGGGAGGAGAGCTGCGCGGCGTCCGCGAGTTCGGCCGCGGTCGCGCCCTTGACCGGCACGAACTCGGCGGCCTGGCGGTTGCCGAGGGTGATGGTGCCGGTCTTGTCCAGGAGCAGCGTCGACACATCGCCCGCCGCCTCGACGGCGCGCCCGGACATGGCCAGCACGTTGCGCTGGACCAGGCGGTCCATGCCCGCGATGCCGATCGCGGAGAGCAGCGCCCCGATCGTCGTCGGGATCAGGCAGACCAGCAGCGCGACCAGCACGATCATCGACTGCTCGGCGCCCGCGTAGATCGCGAAGGGCTGCAGGGTGACCACGGCCAGCAGGAAGACGATCGTGAGCGAGGCGAGCAGGATGTTCAGCGCGATCTCGTTGGGGGTCTTCTGCCGGGCCGCCCCCTCGACCAGGTTGATCATGCGGTCGATGAAGGTCTCGCCCGGCTTCGTCGTGATCTTGACGACGATCCGGTCCGACAGCACCTTCGTACCGCCCGTGACGGCGCTGCGGTCACCGCCCGACTCCCGGATCACCGGCGCCGATTCGCCCGTGATCGCCGACTCGTCCACCGAGGCCACGCCCTCGACGACATCCCCGTCACCGGGAATGACGTCGCCCGCCTCGCAGACCACCAGGTCGCCGATACGCAGCTCCGTGCCCGGCACCTGCTCCTCCACGGCGCCGGCCAGCCGGCGGGCGACCGTGTCCGTCTTGGCCTTGCGCAACGTGTCCGCCTGCGCCTTGCCACGGCCCTCGGCGACGGCCTCCGCGAGGTTCGCGAAGATCGTCGTCAGCCACAGCCAGACGGCGATCGCCCAGCCGAAGAGGTTGCCGGGGTCGGCCATCGCCAGCGCGGTGGTCAGTACGGAGCCGATCAGGACCACGAACATGACCGGGGACTTGACCATGATCCGCGGGTCGAGCTTGCGCACCGCGTCCGGGAAGGACGTGACCAGCTGCTTCGGGTCGAACAATCCCCCGCCGACCCGGCCCTGTTCGGGCTTGTGGTCGGACGGCGCGTCCTCGTGCGGAGCGCGGGTGGGAGTGATGGTGCTCATGAGGCCAGCCCTTCGGCAAGCGGACCCAGCGCGAGGGCGGGGAAGTAGGTGAGGCCCGTGACGATGAGGATCGTGCCGACGAGCAGGAACGTGAACAGCGGCTTCTCGGTGCGCAGGGTGCCCGCGGTGGCGGGGACGGGCTGCTGTTCGGCGAGCGAGCCGGCCAGCGCGAGGACGAAGACCATGGGCAGGAAGCGGCCCAGCAGCATGGCCAGCCCGGTGGTCGTGTTGAACCACTGGGTGTCGGCGTTGAGCCCGCCGAAGGCCGAGCCGTTGTTGTTGCCGGCCGAGGTGTAGGCGTAGAGGACCTCGGTGAAGCCGTGCGCGCCGCCGTTGGCCATCGAGTGGACGGGGGTGGGCAGCGCCATCGCGACGGCCGTGAAGCCGAGGACGAGCGCCGGGGTGACGAGGATGTAGCAGGCCGCGAACTTGATCTCGCGGGTGCCGATCTTCTTCCCCAGGTACTCGGGCGTGCGCCCGACCATCAGACCGGCGATGAAGACGGCGATGATCGCCATGATCAGCATGCCGTAGAGGCCGGATCCGACACCGCCGGGCGCGATCTCGCCCAACTGCATGCCCAGCAGCTGGATCCCGCCGCCCAGTCCCGTGTAGGAGGAGTGGAAGGAGTTGACCGCACCGGTCGAGGTCAGCGTGGTGGCGACCGAGAAGATCGCGGACGCGCCGATCCCGAAGCGGGTCTCCTTGCCCTCCATCGCACCGCCCGCGGCCTGGAGCGCCGGACCGTGGTGGGCGAACTCCGTCCACATCATCAGCGCGGTGAAACCGAGCCAGATGGTCACCATCGTCGCGAGGATCGCGTAACCCTGCTTGACGCTGCCGACCATGCGGCCGAAGGTGCGGGTCAGCGCGAGCGGGATCAGCAGGATCAGGAAGATCTCGAAGAGGTTCGAGAAGGGGGAGGGGTTCTCGAAGGGGTGGGCTGAGTTGGCGTTGAAGTAACCGCCGCCGTTGGTGCCGAGTTCCTTGATGACCTCCTGCGAGGCCACCGCCCCGCCGTTCCACTGCTGCGAACCGCCCATGAACTGGCCGACCCCGTGGATGCCGGAGAAGTTCTGGATGACCCCGCACGCGACCAGCACCACCGCGCCGACCACCGACAGCGGGAGAAGGATCCGGACCGTGCCGCGCACCAGGTCCGCCCAGAAATTGCCGAGTTCACCGGTGCGCGAGCGCGCGAAGCCCCGTACGAGAGCGACGGCGACGGCCATGCCGACGGCCGCGGACAGGAAGTTCTGCACCGCCAGGCCGCCCGTCTGTACGACGTGACCCATGGCCTGCTCACCGGCGTACGACTGCCAGTTCGTGTTCGCCACGAAGGAGGCGGCCGTGTTGAAGGCCTGGTCCGGCTTGATGGCGGCGAAACCGAGCGAGCCGGGCAGCTGGCCCTGGAGGCGCTGGAGCAGGTAGAGGAACAGGACGCTCACCGCCGAGAAGGCGAGGATCGAGCGCAGGTAGGCGGGCCAGCGCATCTCGGCGTCCGGGTTGGCGCCGATGGCCTTGTAGATCCACTTCTCGGGGGCGCGGTGCCGCTTCGAGGTGTAGACGCGGGCCATGTACTCGCCCAGCGGGCGGTAGGCGAGGGCCAGTGCGGCGACGAGCGCCAGCAGCTGGAGCACCCCGGCAAGAACGGGACTCATCGGGGCTAGAACCTCTCCGGGAACACGAGAGCCAGGACGAGATAGCCCAGCAGGGAAACGGCGACCAGCAGACCGACGATGTTTTCGACGCTCACAGCCTGGTCACCCCCTTGGCGACGAGTGCCACCAGCGCGAAGACCGCGATCGTGGTGACGACGAAGGCCAGGTCGGCCATCGTGAGCTCCCGGTGGGTGCGAGGGTGTTTTTCGGACACTCCGAGTGGAACGCCTTTTCGGTGCCTCCCCGCGCCCCTTGACGGGCCTCATACGCCCCGCGGGGCGGCCTTGACGACTCCCTGACGGGCGGCCCGCCCGGGCCGGGCGCCTGCGAAGGTTCGATTCCATATAGCGGAAATTCACTTCCGCGATACGACACTCGGGTTATGCTCCGGCACACCCGGAACCCGCCCCGCAGGCCCCAGGAGGAATGCAATGACCGAGAGTCGCGTCGCCCTGATCACCGGCTCCTCCTCCGGCATCGGCGCGTCCATCGCCCGCCGCCTGGCCCGCGAAGGCATCCGCGTCGTCCTGAACTCGGCCCGCAGCGAGAGCGCCGGCAAGGCACTGGCCGCCGAACTGCCCGGCGCCGTCTACGTGCAGGGCAGCATCGCCGACGCGGCGGACGCCCGGCGCGTCGTACAGAGCGCGGTCGACGCCTTCGGGCGGCTCGACATCCTGGTCAACAACGCGGGCGTCACCCGGTTCATCCCGCTGGACGACCTGGCGGCGGCGGACGCCGACGCCTGGCGCGAGATCTTCGACGTCAACGTCATCGGCACCTGGCAGATGATCACCGCCGCCGCACCCCACCTGAGCGCGTCCGGGGCCGCCTCGGTGGTCAACATCTCCTCGGTCTCCGCGACCCGCGCCCTCGGCAGCTCCGTCCCCTACGCCGTGAGCAAGGCGGCGGTGAACCACATGACCCGCCTGCTGGCCTCGCAGCTGGGACCCGCGATCCGCGTCAACGCCATCGCGCCCGGCCTGATCGACACCCCCTGGTACGAGGACGCCGGGCAGGTCTGGGAGAACTCCCGGGACTGGATCGAGCAGAACACCCCGCTGCGCCGGGTGGGCACCCCGCAGGACGTCGCCGAGGCCACGCTCTACCTGGTCAACGCCGCGTACACGACCGGCGACGTACTCACCGTCGACGGCGGCCGGCACGTCGTCTGACCACGCCCCGGACCGCCCCGGAGCACCCGGACCGCCCCGGACCGATACAGAGGGACCATAGAGGAAGCCACATGCCGGACAACCACCCTCGGCGCATGAACGCAGAAGCCGCCGCGAACTCAGCCAACGCAGCCAGGAACGCAGCCGTGAAGGCGACCGTGAAGGCGACCGTGAAAGAAGCCGACCGCAACCACGTCTTCCATTCCTGGTCGGCCCAGGAGCTCATCGACCCGCTCGCCGTCGCCGGCGCCGAGGGCTCGTACTTCTGGGACTACGACGGCAACCGCTACCTCGACTTCTCCAGCGCCCTCGTCTACACCAACATCGGCTACCAGCACCCCAAGGTCACCGCGGCCATCCAGGAGCAGGCGGCCAAACTGTGCACCGTCGCGCCCGGCTTCGCCGTCGACGTGCGCTCCGAGGCGGCCCGGCTGATCGCCGAGCGCACCCCCGGCGACCTCGACAAGATCTTCTTCACCAACGGCGGCGCCGAGGCCGTCGAGAACGCCGTCCGCATGGCCCGGCTGCACACCGGCCGGCCCAAGGTGCTCTCCGCCTACCGCTCGTACCACGGCGCCACCTCCACCGCGATCAACCTCACCGGTGACGCCCGCCGCTTCGGCAACGACACCGCGACCGCCGGCGTCGTGCACTTCTGGGGGCCGTTCGCCTACCGATCGCCCTTCTACGCCACCACCGAGGCCGAGGAGTGCGAGCGGGGCCTGCGCCACCTCGAGGACACCATCGTCTTCGAGGGCCCGCAGTCCATCGCCGCGATCATCCTGGAGACCGTCGGCGGCGCCCCGGGCGTGCTGGTCCACCCGGACGGCTACCTCGCCGGCGTGCGCGAGCTCTGCGACCGCTTCGGCATCCTGTTCATCCTCGACGAGGTCATGGTCGGCTTCGGCCGCACCGGCGCCTGGTTCGCCGCCGACCACTGGGGCATCACCCCCGACCTGCTCTGCTTCGCCAAGGGCATCACGAGCGGATACGTCCCGCTCGGCGGCGTCGCCATCTCGGCCGCCGTCGCCGAGACCTTCGCCCGGCGCCCCTACCCGGGCGGGCTGACGTACTCCGGGCACGTGCTGGCCTGCGCGGCCGCGGTCGCCACGGTGGGCGTCATGGTCGAGGAGGGCATCGTCGAGCAGTCCGCCCGTACCGACACCGAACTGCTGGGCCCGGGCCTGCGCGCGCTCGCCGAACGGCACCCGTCGGTCGGCGAGGTCCGGGGGCTCGGCACCTTCTGGGCCCTGGAGCTCGTACGGGACGAGGCCACCCGCGAGCCGCTGGTCCCGTACAACGCGGCGGGCGCCGACAACGCGCCCATGGCGGAGTTCGGGGCGGCCCTGAAGAAGGGCGGCCTGTGGCCGCTGCTCGCCGGGAACCGCATCCACCTCGCCCCGCCGTGCAACATCTCCCCCGAGGACGTGGCCAAGGGCCTGGCGATCCTCGACGAGGCCCTGTCGGTCGCCGACGCGCACACCACCTGACCTGTACGGACATACGGTCGCCCAATCCGTGGGTGCGGCTCTCGGAGGATCCGCGCCATTCCGAACGGCGCGGGAACGTGCTGGAATCCGAGAAAGCACCTACGGACCGGGATGCATGTCAGTCCCGGGGCGGTCCTCCGTGACCGAACGGCGGGGAGCGGGCTGACCGCTGGACGCCGGGCGTACGGGATCCAGTCGGCCGGACTCCGTGTACCCGAAAGAAGTCATCCCATGAGCAAGCACGTCCTCGCCCAGAACCAGTACGGCAAGGCCGAGAACCGCATCGTCAAGGTCACCCGCAAGGGCGGCGACGGTTCCTGGCACGAGATCCGCGACCTCAACGTGTCCGTCGCGCTCCGCGGCGAGTTCCGCGACGTCCACCTGACCGGCGACAACGCCAACTGCCTGCCGACCGACACCACCAAGAACACGGTGTACGCCTTCGGCAAGGAGCACGGCATCGACTCCCCCGAGGCCTTCGGCATCCTGCTCGCCAAGCACTTCGTATCCTCCCAGGAGCCGATCCGCGAGGCCCAGATCCGCATCGAGGAGTACGTCTGGGACCGCATCCCGGTCCCGACGCGCAAGGAGCAGCACTCCTTCGTCCGCAAGGGCCAGGAGGTGCGCACCGCGCAGATCACCTACAGCGAGACGACGGGCCTGCAGGTCATCTCGGGTCTGAAGGACCTGACGGTGATGAACTCGACCAACTCCGAGTTCCACGGCTACATCAAGGACAAGTACACGACCCTCCAGGAGGCGTACGACCGCATCCTGGCGACCAAGGTCACCGCGCGCTGGGCGCACTCGGCGCTGGCCGCCGACGACGCCTCGTACGACTGGGACCAGTCGTACAAGAAGGTCCGCAAGAACATGCTGGAAGCCTTCGCGGAGACGTACTCGTACTCGCTGCAGCAGACGCTGAACCAGATGGCCGAGCGGGTGCTCGACAACTGCCCCAAGGTCAACGAAGTCCGGCTCAACCTTCCCAACAAGCACCACTTCCTCGTCGACCTGGAGCCCTTCGGCCTCAAGAACGACAACGAGGTCTACTTCGCGGCGGACCGGATGTACGGCCTGATCGAGGGCACCGTCCACCGTGACGGCGTGCAGCCGGTGATCGCGACCTCCGACTGGATCGTGGCCTAGGCGCGCTGCCGGTCGTCACGGCCGGGTCCGGGTCCGGGTCCGGGCCCTGCACCGGGCTGTCCCACCAGGAGGTTCCAGCGGCCGGAGCGGCCCGTGAGGCTCGTCTGCGAGTCCGGGCGTACGTCCAGTCGCCAGAAGGCCTGCGCCGGCAGCTCCAGGGCGGCCACGACGGCCGCCCTGGCGAAGGCCTGGTCGGCGGTGACCCGGTGGGTGCCGGGCTCCAGGCCGGCCAGCCAGCTCCCGGCGCGGGCGACGAGCGCCTCGACGGACTCCCCGCCGGGCGGGGCGAACGCGGGGTCCGTCAGCCAGCTCCGCACCGCGGCCGGGTCCTCGGCGGCCACTTCGTCCAGGGTGCGCCCCGCCCACCGGCCGGTTTCCAGGCCGTACGGGCCGCCATGGCCGAAGCGGGGCTGCCGCATCTCCCCGTCGAGGGCCGGGGTGACCAGGTGAACTCGTACCAATGAGGGGTTCATTAAGGGAGCGTAAGCGCGGTACGGTCTCGGACGACATAACTACATGACGACGGTACGACGGAAGCACCGGTGGGAATCCGGCACGGTCGCGCCACTGTGAGCACTCCCCGCAGGGGAGGCGAGTCAGACCCGCCGCCGTCGTCGCGAGCACCACTGACCGGGACGCGTGTTCCCTCTGGAGGTACCTGCCATGGCCCACCCCGCCGTGCCGACGACGGCTCCTGCCGTCGCCCCCATCTCTCTCTCCGCGCTCGCCCCCTGGGCCCTGTTCGCCGGGGTCCTCATGCTGGTCCTGCTGTACCTCGTCGGCGCCGAGCAGGGCGCCACCGCGATCTTCGAGGGCGACACCATCCACGAGTGGATGCACGACGGCCGTCACCTGCTCGGCTTCCCCTGCCACTGATCTCCACCCCGGCAAGGAAAGAACGCACCGTGAACCCTGTATCCCCCCGCGTCCTGCTCGTCCGGGGCATGCTCGCCGGCCTGCTGGCCGGCGTCGCGGCCTTCCTCGTCGCGTACCTGCTGGGTGAGGCCAAGGTCGACGCGGCCATCGCCATCGAGGAAGCCGGCGCCCACGCCGCGCACGACCACGCCGAGGAGGGCCCGGTCAGCCGGACCCTCCAGGCCACGGCCGGGCTCGGCACCGGCACCCTGCTCTACGGCGTGGCCATCGGCGGCATCGCCGCGCTCGTCTTCTGCTACGCCCTCGGCCGCATCGGCCGCTTCGGCCCGCGGGCCACGGCCCTGCTGGTCTCCGGCGGCCTGTTCCTCACCGTCAACCTGGTCCCGTTCCTCAAGTACCCGGCCAACCCGCCGGCCGTCGGCGACCCCGACACGGTCGTCCGGCGGACCACGCTGTTCGTGCTGATGATCGCCCTGAGCGTGCTGCTCGCCTCGGCCGCGCTGATCCTGGGCCGGCGCCTCGCGCCGAAACTCGGGAACTGGAACGCCACGGTGGTCGCCTCGCTCGCCTTCGTGGCGGCGATCGCCGTCGCGTACGCCCTCCTGCCCGGCATCAACGAGGTCCCGGAGGACTTCCCGGCCGCGCTGGTCTGGAGCTTCCGCCTCGCGTCCCTGGGCATCCAGGCCGCGATGTGGACGACTTTCGGCCTCGCCTTCGGTTTTCTAGCCGAACGGGCCCTTGTGCCGGCCCCCGCACCCAAGGAGGCTGTGCAGCCCGCGAGTTGACGAAGGAAGGGCCGGTAGCGAATGCCGACGGCGATCAAGGAATGGCGAGGCTGGACGGGCGCCGTCCCGTTCTGGCTGAACTCGTTACTCCTGCTCCTGGCCCCCTTCACCGCTGTCACCCTGCTCGCCCAGATCGGCATCATCACGGCTCTGGCCGCCGTCGGCGGGCTGGCCCGCCATCTCTGGTTCGGTGACTACGGCCACCCGGCAGTCCACACGGCCGCCGCGCTCATGGGCGCGGCGGCCGCGGCGTTGGTGGTGGTCTGAGGCCGGGCTCCTTCAGGGCGTTGCCGCGGCGCCCCCGAGGCCCGCACTTGACGTTCTCACCCTTTCGGGCGCACGACTTCCACGGCCCGCTCCGCGGCCGACTCACCGGCCGCCATCTGCGAAGACATCCGGATCCCGGCACGGGACAACCGTGACGCGCCGTCAGTCCCTCGTGTTCCACGAGGTGCAGGGGCCCTCGGGGGAGTCCACTGCTCTCAGGACCCGGCCGCCCGAGCCGGACCAGAAGGGAATTCCATGCCCCGCGCCAAGTGGGTCGTCGGCGTGCTGACGGCGGGTCTGCTGTTCGCCGGCATGGGGGTGTTGCGCGGCACCGAGGGTGCGAAGCCGGCCGCGGCGACCGCCGGTGACGCACTGCCGTCCCGGGCGCTGGGCCTGTCCGGCCCCCGCCGGCTGGTCCAGCAGTTGGAGCACTCCGGCGGACACTCCCCCGGCAACGGGGCCCGGCGGCCCGTGCGGGCGGGCATCGGGCCCCTCCGGCCCGCCCGCCCGCTGCGGCTGGTGATCCCGGCCCTGCGGGTGGACGTGCCGCTCACCGGCGAGGACGCGGGGTCGGTGTCCCAGGAGGGCGCCGCCTGGGACACGGGCGAGCCCGCTCCCGGTGCGGCGGGTACCGCCGTGGTCAGCGGGGACTTCCCGCGCCTGGCCGAGCTGCGCCGCGGGGCGACGGTCGAGGTCCCGCGCGCGGACCGGCGTACGGCCGTGTTCACCGTGTACCGGGTCTCGCCCGGCGGCATCCCCGGGCACGGGCAGCCGGCGGGCCGGGCCCAACTGCGGCTGGTCAGTGGCGAGACCGCCGTCCTGGCCCGGCTGACGGGGCAGCGCCGAAACCTCCGTTGACCCCGGCTGTTGACACCGGCCGTTGACGCCTGCCGTTGCCGCCGGCTGTTGATGCCTGCCGTTGTCGCGGTTGTCAGCCGTGCGGGCTGTCTTCGTCCGCCGGTCGGGGGCTTCTGCGGTCCTTGCGGGGAGCCGCCCGGCATGTCGGGGCAGACCCCCCGCATGAGCGGGACGCGACGGACGCGGATGGCACTGGCCAGGGCCCTGACGGTGGTCTGCGTCGTGCTGCTGTGCGCCTTCGGCGCCGGTCCGGCCTCGGCGGTCGCGGCCTCGACGGGAATCGAGTCCCGCCCCGCGCACTCGGCGCCCGCCGAGCCCACCGAGGGCCAGTCCGATCCGGCCGGGGACCCCGAGGTCCGTCTCGCCGCGCGGCCGGCCGTACGCGGGACCCCGGGCGTAGGGCGCCCGCAGCGGCCGGTGTTTCACGTGAAACATCCCGGGCCGGAGCCGGGTGGGGCCCGGTGCGCGGGCCCCTACGCGACGGGGGCGGCCGCGCCGGCGGCGTCCCCGCGGACGGCGCGGAGTGTGGTGCTGCGCTGCTGAGCGGTGGGGCGTGTGAACACGCCCTGGCAGCAGCATCCCCCACACCCCTCGAACACCCGTGAGGTTCCGTCATGCCCATCGACCCCTACGCCGCCCTGAACGCCATGCTCCGCGCGGAGGCGGCCCGCTTCTCCCCGCCCGCCCCGGTCCGGCAGTCCGCCGAGAGCGCCACCGCCGCGGCCGTGGCCGTCGAATCCGAGGGCGAACCGCAGCAGACCTCTCCCGCGGCCGACCCGGCCGCCTAGCAGCCGCTCCCCCGGACATGGGGAGGCACCGGTTCCCGCGCCTCGGCAACGGAGAGTGGTCAGGTGAGGTTCGACCACGGGCACGGGAACCGGCGCCGCCATCAGTCTCGGCCGTGCGGGCACCCGCCCGCCTCAGGCTTTCGTACGGGGTGACCAGGCCGAAAGTACGGGCTGGTCCGCCGGTCCTCCCCTAGTCCTCCCGCGTGTAATAGCGGTAGAAGGCCGCCAGGCCGACACCCGCGGCGATCGCGAGGGCGATGCCGACGGAGCGCAGCACGCTGTGGTCGGCGAGGCTGTAGAGGTAGCCGAAGGCGACCCCGGCGAAGGCTCCGTACGCCGCGGCGTGCTGCTCGCGCTTCAGCCTGGGCCCGATGCGGGCCAGGGCGAACAGGCAGGCGGCGAAGAGCGCGCCGCACAGGATTCCGTAGAAGACGTTGCCCGCGTCGACCGGGCCCGTCTGGCGCTTCATGAAGGCGGCGTAGACGCCGTAGACGAGTCCGAGGAGCAGGGGGAGCGCCATCTCGCTCTTGCTCAGGTGCTTCGTGTCCGCCATCTGCCGGTGCCGCCTGGGGGCGGTGGGTGCCGCATGTGCCATGACGGGCTCCTCTCTTCCACCATCAGGGCACACCCGCTGTCCCCGACCGGCAAGTGGATCACGCCTCAGGCCCCGCGTACGGCCACCGCGTCCACCTCGAACAACATGCCCGGCAGGGCCAGCGCGGCCACGCCGATCAGGGTCTGGGCGGGCAGTTCGGTGCCCCAGGTGGCATGCAGGTGGTCCAGGAGGATCTCCAGTTTCCGTTCGTCGTGCCCGACGACGTACGTCCCGATGCGGACCACGTCGGCGGGACCGAGGCCGACGGCCGCCAGGGCGGTGCGGAGGTTGGCGAAGGCCTGCCCGACCTGGTCCGCGAAGTCCTCGGAGACGACGTGGCCGCTGGCGTCGCTGCCGTACTGGCCGGCTATGAAGACCTGCACGCCGGGCGCGGAGACGGCATGGCCGTAGCCGTGGCCGGTGGGGTCGTGGAGTCCTGCCGGGTTGGTGATGCTGCGCGTCATCGTCTGGCTCCTCGGTCGGTGGTGTGGGGCGGCGGTGGGCGGGTCGGCCGTGGTCACCGGGCCTCCAGCCAGGCGCGGAGCCGTGCCGGGGCCTCGGGGGCCTGCCGCTCGGCCTGCCGCCGGATCCCGTCGAGGTCCTGCTCGGCGAGGGCGCGGCGCCAGGCCAGATCGGCTCGGGCCATGGCATGCGCGATGGCGCAGTCGGCGGAGTCGGCGGAGTCGGCGGAGTTGCCGGAGGTGCCGGACGTGCCGGAGTCGGCATCGACGGATTCGACGGGGTTCGCGGCGGCGGGCCCCGCGCCGGGGCCCCGGCGGCGGATCTCCGCGCACCGGAAGGCCTCCTCTGTCCCCTCGATGGCGGCGACCACGTCCATGAGCGTGATGGCGGACAGCGGGCGGGCCAGCCGGAAGCCGCCCCGCGGCCCGGGGGTGGAGGTGAGGATTCCCGCCCGGGCCAGCGCCTGGAGCTGTTTGTTGAGGTAGGTGGCGGGCAGGTCGTGCCACGCGGCCAGCCGCGCCGCCGAGACGGCCCGCTCGGGCCCGCTCCAGGCCAGATTGACGCAGCTGTGCAGCGCCCACTCCACGCCTTCGCTCATCTTCATAATCTGGATATTAGATGTCCAGATTACTGAGCCGCAAGAGCCGACACGCCACCCGCCCGCAGCAGCAACGCGCGCATCGGGCGGCCGACCGGCTTTCCCTGGTGACGTGCGCACCTTTCTCTCGGCGGTACTCATCGGGCTCGTGGCCCTCCTCGTGCCCGCGAGCGCCGTCGCGTACTGGGCCGACCACGAGCTGGGCAGCGCCGACCGGTACACGGCCGCCATGTCGCCGCTCGCCGGGAACCCGGCCGTACAGGGGGTCGTCGTCACCCAGGCGGCCCGCGGCCTGTCCGGGCAGATCGACGCCGGCCCCTTCCAGGGCGGTGTCGACGCCCTGCTCGGCGAGGCCCTGCACTCCTTCGTCGGCACCCCCGCCTACCGGACCGCCTGGGACGCCGCGAACCGTGCCACGCACGCCGCCTTCCTCCAAGCGCTCACCACCGGCCACGGGGACGCCGTCACCATCGACCTCGCACCCGTGATCGAGCAGGTCAAAGGGGTGCTCGTCGAGGACGGGGTACCTCTTGCCGACCGCATCCCCGTGACCCACATCTCGGTGAAGGTCATGGAGTACGACAATCTCGGCGCGCTCCGGAAGGGCTTCCGCATGCTGCAGATCGCCGGCATCTGGCTCCCCGTCCTGACCCTGGTGCTGGCCGCGGCCGCCATCGCGCTGGCGGTCCACCGGCGCCGCGCCGTGATCGCCACCGGGCTCGGACTGGCCGTCGGGGCGGGCCTGTTGTGGCTCGCCGTGGGGGTGTGCCGGCGCCTGACCCTGGACGACCTCCCGGCCGACGTCGACCGGCCCGCGGCCGAAGCGGTCTACGACGCGCTCACCGCCTTCCTGCGCACCACCGCCTGGGTGGTGCTCGCGATCGGGCTGGCCGCCGCGCTCGCCGCCTGGCTGACGGGCCGCCTGCGCCGCACCCCATAAGCTCGGAAGGGACAGAAAGGACGCAGACGAGAACACACGACCCAGACGGCCCAGACGAACACAGACAAGACACAAGAGCGCAGACCCGATTCGCAAGTGGCGGCACGGAAGCGGAATGAGCACCGAACAGATACCGTCCGGGCGAGCCCGGAGCAATCCGCTGGCACCACCCGCCTGGCTGCTCAACGGGCTGCGGCCGAGTTCCGCGCCCATCCCCTGGGCGGCCGTGGCACGCGCGGGCATCGCGATGGCCGCCCCGCTCGCCGTCGGCTTCGCCCTCGACGAACCCGAGTACGGCGCGCTCGTGTCCATGGGCGCCCTGTCCGGGGTCATCGGCGACACCGCCGACGCCTACCGGATGCGGATCCTCAACATCGCCGTCCCGCAGCTCGTGGGAGCCGTCGGCGTGGCACTGGGCACCCTCGTGTTCGGGCACGGCTGGCTCGCCGTCGGCCTGCTCACCCTGATCGCCCTGGTCTCCGGGATGATCTCCTCGATCGGCACGGTCGCCTCCGTGTCCGGGCTGCTGCTCCTGCTCTACGCCGTCGTCGGGGCCGGGCTGCCGATGCCCGAGCCCTGGTGGACCGCGCCGCTGCTGCTCAGCGCGGGCGGCCTGTTCGTCCTCCTGCTGACCCTGCTGGGCTGGCCGCTGCGCGGGCGGCAGCCGGAGCGGGCGGCCGTCGCCGCCTGCTACCGGGCACTGGCCGACACCCTGGAGGCCGCGGGCGGACCCGCGTACGAGGAGCGCCGTCAGCAGCTCACCCACGCCCTGAACCAGGCCTACGACCTCGTCCTGGGCCGACGGGCCCGGGTGCACGGGCGCAGCCCCTCGCTGGTGCGGCTGCTGGCCCAGCTCAACGTGCTGATCCCGCTGGTCGAGGCCGCTCCCGCCGCGCACCTGCGCCGCAGACCGCTGCCGCCGGAGATCCCGGCGGCCGTACGGGAACTGGCGGCGGCCGTCGAGGAGGGCCGCACGGGCACACCCGTACTCGACCTGCCCGAACCGCACGTCCCGTCCGAGCGGGCCCTCGACGCGGCCCTGCGGCACGCGGCGACCATCGTGCTGCTGGCCGAACCGGACCCGTACAACGTGGACGACCGGCTCGGCCGGCCCGCCGCGCTGCGGATCCGCGCCCGGCGGGCCGTGCGCGACATGATGCTGTCCCCGGCCTCCTGGCGGTACGGGCTGCGGCTCGCGCTGTGCATCGGGCTGGCGCAGACGCTGGTCTCGGTGGTGGAGATCGAGCGCTCCTACTGGGTCGCCCTCACCGTCACCTTCGTGCTCAAGCCCGACTTCGGATCCGTCTTCTCCCGCGCCGTGCTGCGCGCGCTCGGCACCGCGGGCGGGCTGGTCATCGCCGCCGCCGTACTCGCCGAGGTGCCGCGCGGCTGGTGGGACGTACCGGTGATGGTCGTGCTCGCGGCGCTCATCCCCGCCTTCTCCGCCAAGGGGTACGCCTTCCAGACCGCCGCGATCACCCCGGTGATCCTGCTGCTCTCGGACCTCCTCAACCACCAGGGCTTCGACCTGATCCGGCCCCGGCTGCTGGACAGCCTGATCGGTTGTGCCATCACCCTGGTCGCGGGGTACCTGCTGTGGCCCGAGAGCTGGCGCACCCGCATCGGCGACCGGCTCGCGGACGCCGTGGACGACGCCGCGCGGTACGTGGAGCGGGCGTTCGGCGGCCACCCCGAGACCGAGGCGGGGCCGGGGGCGGCGCGGACCGCCCGGCTGCAGGCCCGGCGGCGGATCTACCGGGACCTGTCGAGCCTGCGCAGCGAGTTCCAGCGGGCCCTGACCGAACCGCCGCCGATGGGGGCGCGGGCCGCCGCCTGGTGGCCGCTGGTCGTCGCCGTCGAACGGATCGTGGACGCGACGACCGCCGCGCGGGTCCGGGTCAACCACGGGGCCGCGGCGCCCGCACCCGGAGAGGTCGACGCGGTCACGCGACAGCTGCGCGCCCTGGCCGACGGGGTGCGCAGCAGTCCGACCCCGGTACGGGTCGACGTACCGACGGAGGGCGACGAGTCCAGCGTGCTGGCCCCGGTCCGCCAAGAGGTGTCAGCAGCCCGGGCCATTGCCCATCCGGGGGTGTGACGCACCGCCTCCGCCGCCCCTCGGCGCCAACCACACCGGGACCCGCGCCGGCTTGTTCAGCCTCGCCGGCGTTTGAGGCGCGGGGTCTGGGGCGGAGCCCCAGGTCTGTGACCGGGGCCGGGCGGAGCCCCGGGGCGGCGGGACCCGGTCACCCGCACGGCCCTGTTCCCGGGCCGGAGGCCGAACGGCGGGGGAGCATCGGTACATGCCCAGCTCCCGCTCCCTGCCCGGCCTCGCCGCCATCCTGGCGGCCTTGGCGGCCACAGGCGGCTGCGCGGACGTGGAAGGGCTGCGCAACGACGGGGATCTCGGAACCGTGCACGCGCCGCAGAGCCTGTGGACGAACATCCGGCCCGACCCGCCCGAGCCGGGGCAGAAGCCGGGGACGGCCGCCGTCGTCCCCGGGCTGCCCAAGGTCACGGACCTGAGCATGCGGGGCGTCGACGCCGTGGCCGTCATACGCGCCGACGTCACCGCCGCCACCACCCAGGACGGCGGCACCGGACGCCTCGTGGACCCCCGCGCCATCCAGCGCATCGCACTCTGTACACAGGCTGTGGACGGCGGCCCGGACTGCCCGGTGCGCCCCGCGGTCCTGCACGACGTCACCGGCAACGGCAAGGACGAGCTGATCACCGCCCTCGACATCGACGGCCGCCTGAGCGAACTGCGCGTCTACACCGTCCGGGACGACGGGACGATCGCCCGGATCCTGTCCCGCAGCGCGGTACTGGAGGGCGTCGAAGTGGCCGCCGAGCACCTGGCCGTCCGCGAGCCGACGTCGAACCCGAAGTACGTCGCGGTCTCCGACTACGTGTGGGACCCGGACGCCGGGATCATGAACCTGTCCCAGCTCACCCTCGACGAATGCTCCGGGACCAAGACCAGCTCCACCCCCTGCACCCGGCCCGCGGCCTGAGGAGGCGGCGGCCGATGCGGGTGACGAGCAGTCTGCGCTGGAAGATCGCCCTGACCACCACGGCCGTGTGCTGCGCCGTCGCGGCGGCCCTGGGGATCCTCGTGCACAACGTGGTCGCCCGGCAGATCGTCGGCGAGGTGCGCAAAGACGTGGACCGCGACCTCGACCACGCCCTCGGGCACTACCAGTACGGCACCGCGCACGGCGATGTGAACGTCGCCATGGACTCCCCCGAGCTGCCCGGGCCGCTGCGGGACCTGGTCTCCCGCGGGCTGACCGGCAGCATGGTCGGCACACACGCCGGCAAGCCCGTCATGTGGGCGGCCGGCCCCGCCGACCACCGGTCCCTCGCCGTCTGGCTCCCGTACGAGAACACCCGCGCCCGGCTGCGCGACATGGACACCGCGATCCTCGCCTCCTCGGTGCTCGCCGCCGGCGTGGTGGCACTGGCCGGCCTCTTCCTGGCCAACCGGATCAGCCGCCGCCTGCGGACCGCGGCTGCCGTGGCCCGCCGGATCAGCGCCGGGGACCTGGACGCCCGGGTCGGCTTCCCGGCGGACGAGGACGACCGCCGGCCGGCCCGCTCCCGCGACGAGGTACGGGACGTGGCGCAGGCACTGGACTCCATGGCCGCATCGCTCCAGGGCCGGCTGGAGGCGGAGAAGCGGTTCACGGCCGATGTCGCGCACGAGCTGCGCACCCCGCTCACGGGGTCACTGGCCGCGGCGGCCCTGCTGCCCGAGGGCCGCCCCAAGGAAATGATCAACGACCGGCTGAAGGCCCTGCACCTGCTCACCGAGGACCTGCTGGAGATCTCCCGGCTGGACTCGGGCGTCGAACAGGCCGACGTGAGCCGTGTGGAGCTCGGCCGGGCGGTCGAGCGCGCCGTGGCGGGCACCCGGCTGGCCGCCACGGTACGGGTGGTCCGCGACGCGGTGGTGCTCACCGACCGGCGCCGACTGGACCGGATCCTGGCCAACCTGCTGGTCAACGCCCACAAGCACGGGCAGCCGCCGATCGAGGTGAGCGTGGCCGGCCCGGTGGTGACCGTGCGCGACCACGGGCCCGGCTACCCGCCCGAGCTGATAGAGCAGGGACCCCGGCGCTTCCGTACCGGGGACCCGGGACGTGGGCGCGGCCACGGGCTCGGCCTGACGATCGCGGTCGGCCAGGCGGCGGTGCTGGAGATCTCGATCGGCTTCTCCAACGCCCCTGACGGGGGCGCGGTGACCACCCTCCGGCTGCCCGTCGGGCGCCTGCCGGAGGGCAGTTGACCGGGCCCGTGGCGATGTTTCACGTGAAACAGCCCGGTTGACCGGGTCGGGCCCGGTCAACTGAGCATGCTCCTCGGCCGGGTCAGAGGCCGATGTTCTTGCCGTCCTTGCGCCAGACGGACACGACCGCCGGGCGGACGATCTTGCCGGGGCCGTCGGGCCACACCGACTGCGGCTTCTCGACGGACGCGCCGTCGATCTCGCCCGGGTGCTGGACGGAGACCAGGACGCGCTTGTCCTGGACCAGCGGGCCGCAGGTCTCGGCGCCGCGCGGGACGGTCAGGAACTGCTTCAGCTCACCGCGGCGGTCCCCGGCGGTCGCGACGCCGAACAGGCCGTCGTGCGAACCGAGCTGGTTTCCGTCCGTGGAGATCCACAGGTTGCCGTGCGGGTCGAAGGTGACGTTGTCGGGGCAGGAGATGGGGCTGACCTTGTCCTTCGGGAAGCCCGCGAAGTAGGTGGCCGGGTCGTTCGGGTCACCGGCGACCAGGAAGAGACGCCAGGCGAAGCCGTCACTGGCCGGGTCGTCGAAGTTCTCGGCGAGCTCCAGGATCTGGCCGTGCTTGTTCAGGTTGCGCGGGTTGGCCTCGTCCGCACCGGCCTTGCCGGCCTTGCCGCGGTCGGTGTTGTTGGTCAGGACGACGAAGACCCGGCCGGTGCGCGGGGAGGGCTCGATGTCCTCGGGGCGGTCCATCTTGGTGGCGCCGACCTTGTCACCGGCCTGGCGCGTGAAGACGTACACCTCTTCGGCGGTCATGCCCTCGACGTGCGAGACGCTGCCGGAGGCCGTGGCGGTGGCGAGCTTGATCCAGACACCGGAGCCGTCGAACTCGCCGTCGGAGGGGAGCTTGCCGGAGCCGTCGAACTCGGCGGCCGGGGAGTCGCCGGTGAGCTTGGCGACGTAGAGGGTGCCCTCGTCGAGCAGCGTGAGGTTGTGCTCCTTGGCCGCGCGCGAGTTGCCCTTCTTCATCTGCTTCGACGAGACGAACTTGTAGAAGTAGTCGAAGCGCTCGTCGTCGCCCATGTAGACGACGGGGCGGCCGTCCTCGGTCAGGCGGGGCTGGGCGCCCTCGTGCTTGAAGCGGCCGAGCGCGGTGCGCTTGCGGGGGGTGGAGTTCGGGTCGTACGGGTCGAGCTCGACGACCCAGCCGAAGCGGTGCGACTCATTGGGCTCCTGCGTGCAGTCGAAGCGCTTGTCGAACCGCTCCCACTTGCGCTCGGTCTCGCCGGTGGTCACGCCGTAGCGCTTGAGGCGGGCGGCCTCGGCGGGGTCGGTGACCTTGGCTGCGTTGGCGAAGTACTGGTTGAAGTTCTCCTCGCCGTGGAGGGTGGTGCCCCACGGGGTGGTGCCGCCGGAGCAGTTGTTGAGCGTGCCGAGCACCTTGGTGCCGGTGGCGTCGACGGAGGTCTTCAGCAGCGGGCTGCCGGCGGCCGGGCCGGTCAGCTTGAACACGCTGGTCGCGGTGAGACGGCGGTTGAGCTGGTGGCGGGTGACCGCGGTCAGCTTGCCGGAGCGGTGGTCCTCCTGGACCACGACGATGCCGAGGCCGTGCGCGGCCCAGGCGATCTCCACCTGCTCGCGGGTGGGGTTCGCCGGGTCGTAGCCCTTGAACATGAGGTTCTCGTCGGTGTACTCGTGGTTGGCCACGAGCAGCTGCTGGCGCTCGTAGTCGCCGCCGAGCGGGAGAAGGCTCAGGAAGTCGTTGTTGTAGCCGAACTGACCGGCCTGGGCGGCGGCGGTCTGCTTGTCGGGGTTGAAGCCCGGGGCGCCCTTGACGATCGGCTCGCCCCAGCGGATGACCACGTTCTGCTCGTGGCCCTCGGGGACGGTGACCTGGTCGTTGGTGTTCGGCGCGACGGCCTTGAAGCGCAGACCGCGGGCGCCCTCGGCGTTGGCCTGGGCCCCGGCGCCCTGGGCGTCGGGGGTGGGGGTCGCGTGGGCGGAGGAGCCGTTGCCGCCGAGGGTCACGGCGCTGCCGGCGGCGGTGGCGACCGTCACGACGGCGGCGGAGCGCAGCATCGAGCGGCGGGAGTAGGCGCGGGCTATGACGTCGCCGACGTACTCGTTGTCGCTGGTGTTCGGCACCTCGTGGAAGCAGGCGTCGCCGCAGCGGTAGCGGCAGGTGAGGGCGGAACGGCCGCCCCCATGCGGGTTGCCGATGAGCGGCAGGAGCTTGCGCACGAGTGTCCTCCGTAGATGCACGGTCCCCGACAACGTGTCGGTCGAATCCAGCCGTGACGCTAGGCGCGGGTTGCGCCGAAGCGGCGGCGGCGGGATGAACGGCCGGTGAACCCGGCACGTCGGAGCGGCAGTTCGGCGGCGCGGCGGATCTGTTTGGGCCTTGGGCGCCACGAAAGGTGCCCCTGCCGAAGTTCCAGCCAAGGGGCCGATAACCTTACGTGTCCACTCTGGGCAGGGATCTACCGCGCAGCACGGACAAATGACGCACGCACTCATGCGAAAGGCCTGGCCCATGGGTATTCGGAGCTTGTTGCGCAAGGTGTTCGGACGGGCTTCGGAGCCGGTTCCGGATTCGGCTGACGCCCCTTCGGCGGCCCTTCCGAGCCAGGCGGAACGCACCCCCCTGGACGCGGCGGCCGAGTTGGTGGCGGCCGCCTTCGACAATCCGACCGTTCCGCCGCAGTCCGCCCCGCGGGACCGCGAGCCGGGCACACTGCTGACGGCCGTGGCGCCGGCTCCGGACCCCACGGTCCCGGAAGCCCGCCGGGCGCCTGTGCCTCCGGCGGTTCAGCCGGCCCCCACCCCGGCCCCCGTCGCGCCGGTGGCTGCCGCCACCGAGCCGGAGGCCGAGCCCGTCGCGGCTCCCGCCGCAGCCGAGCCGGAGGCCGAACCGGCCGCCGAGACCGAGCCCGTCGCGGCCGTCGAGCCCGAGCCGGTGGCTGCCGCCGCCGAGCCGGAGCCCGAAGCTGTGGCCGAGGTCGTGGCCGAGCCCGTCGCGGCTGCCGCCGAGACCGAGCCCGTCGCGCCGGAGGCGGAGCCCGTCGCGGCCGCCGCCGAGCCGGAGACCGAAGCTGTGGCCGAGCCGGAGGCCGAACCGGCCGCCGAGGCCGAGCCCGTGGCTGCCGCCACCGAGCCGGAGGCCGAAGCTGTGGCCGAGCCCGTGGCTGCCGCCGCCGAGCCTGAGCCCGAAGCTGCGGCCGAGGCCGAGGCCGAGCTCGTCGCGGCTGCCGCCGAGGCCGAGGCCGAGCTCGTCGCGGCTGCCGCCGAGGCCGAGGCCGAGGCCGAGGCCGAGGCCGTGGGGCCCGCTGTTGCCGCGGTTGTGGTGCGGCGGCGGGCGGCCGGGGTGGCCGCGGCGTACAAGGCCGCGGGGCAGGTGCTCCGGGGGAAGGGCAAGGCCGGGGCGCGGGCCAAGGTGTACCTCGTGCTCGACCGGTCCGGGTCGATGCGTCCGTTCTACAAGGACGGCAGCGCCCAGCACCTCGCCGACCACGCCCTCGCCCTGGCCGCGCACCTCGACGAAGACGCCACCGTGCACACGGTCTTCTTCTCCACGGACGTGGACGGCACCGCCGACCTGACCCTCGACGGCCACGACGAGGCCTGGGTCGAGGCCCGCCACGCCGAGCTCGGCCGGATGGGCCGCACCAGCTACCACGTGGCGGTGGAGGCCGTCGTCGAGCGCTACCAGAAGGACGGCGGCGAGGGCCCGGCCCTCGTCGTCTTCCAGACCGACGGCGCCCCCGACAACCGCCAGCCGGCCAGGGCCGCCCTGGCGGAGGCCGCCGCCACCGCCCCCGGGATCCACTGGCAGTTCGTCGCGTTCGGCGACCACGACGCCAAGGCCTTCGACTTCCTGCGCAAGCTGGACGCCGAGAACGCCGGCTTCTTCCACGCCGGCCCGGCCCCCCGTGAACTGACCTCCGCCGCCCTCCTCAAGGGCGTCCTGGAGCGGTTCTAGTCCAGAGAGCAGGAAGGGCCCGGGATCCTCGATCCCGGGCCCTTCCTCATGTACCGAGTACTCGTACCGACTACCGCGCGGCGTCCGGGTGGACGGCCTCCGCGATCGGCTTGGCGTCGGCCGGCTTCGTCTCCACCGGCTTGCGCAGTGCGATGTTCAGCTCGCGCAGGCGGGACTCCTCCAGCACCGTCGGCGCGCCCATCATCAGGTCCTGCGCGTTGCCGTTCAGCGGGAAGGCGATGGTCTCGCGGATGTTCGGCTCGTCGGCCAGCAGCATCACGATGCGGTCGACGCCCGGGGCGATGCCACCGTGCGGCGGGGCGCCGAGGCGGAAGGCGCGCAGCATGCCGGCGAACTCCCGCTCGACGGTCTCGGCCTCGTAACCGGCGATCGCGAAGGCCTTCAGCATGACCTCGGGCTCGTGGTTGCGGATCGCGCCGGAGGACAGCTCGATGCCGTTGCAGACGATGTCGTACTGCCACGCCAGGATGTCGAGCGGGTCCTTCTCCTCCAGGTCCTTCATGCCGCCCTGCGGCATGGAGAAGGGGTTGTGCGAGAAGTCGATCTTGCCCGTCTCCTCGTCCTTCTCGTACATCGGGAAGTCGACGATCCAGCAGAAGCGGAAGACGTTCTCCTCGAACTGGCCCGCGCGCTTGGCGGCCTCGACGCGCACGCCCGACATGATCTTGGAGACCTCGTCGAACTCGCCCGCGCCGAAGAACACCGCGTGCCCGGCCGCCAGACCCAGCCGCTCGGTGAGGACCTTGACGTTCTCCTCGGTGAGGAACTTGGCGATCGGGCCGGTCAGCGCGCCGTCCTCGCCCACGCGGACCCAGGCCAGGCCCTTGGCGCCCAGCGAGATCGCGTACTCGCCGAGCCCGTCGAAGAACTTGCGGGGCTGCGCGGCGGTGTCCGGGACGGCCAGCGCGCGCACGTGCTTGCCGGCGAAGGCCTTGAACTCCGAGCCCTCGAACACGTCGGTGATGTCGACGAGCTCCAGCTTGGAGCGCAGGTCAGGCTTGTCGTTGCCGTACTTCAGCATCGACTCGCGGAACGGGATCCGCGGGAAGGGGGAGGTGACCTCGCGGCCGCCGCCGAACTCGGTGAAGAGCTCGGTCATCAGGCGCTCGATCGGCTGGAAGACGTCCTCCTGCTCGACGAAGGACATCTCGACGTCGAGCTGGTAGAACTCGCCCGGCGAGCGGTCGGCGCGGGCGTCCTCGTCGCGGAAGCAGGGCGCGATCTGGAAGTAGCGGTCGAAGCCGGAGATCATCAGCAGCTGCTTGAACTGCTGCGGCGCCTGCGGCAGGGCGTAGAACTTGCCCGGGTTCAGGCGGGACGGGACGACGAAGTCACGGGCGCCCTCGGGGGAGGTCGCGGTGAGGATCGGGGTCGCCATCTCGTTGAAGCCGAGGGCCACCATCTTGTGGCGGATCGCGGCGATGACGGCCGAGCGCAGCATGATGTTGCGGTGCATGCGCTCGCGGCGCAGGTCGAGGAAGCGGTACTCCAGGCGCCGCTCCTCGTTCACACCGTCGTCGGTGTTGATCGTGAAGGGCAGCGGGGCGGCCGCGCCGAGCACCTCGACCGCGGAGACCTCGACCTCGATCTCGCCGGTGGCCAGCTCCGGGTTGACGTTGTCGGCGCCGCGGGAGACGACCTTGCCGTCGATGCGGACGACGGTCTCCTTGGTGACGCTGCTCAGCGCCTCGTTCGCGGCGGTGCCGGGACGGGCGACGAGCTGCGTGATGCCGTAGTGGTCACGGAGATCGATGAAGAGGATGCCGCCCAGGTCTCGACGATTGTGCAGCCAGCCGCTCAGCCGGACGTCGGCGGCGACGTCGGAGGCTCGGAGCTCGCCGCACGTGTGGGACCTGTACCGATGCATCAGTCATCCAGTTCTTCGCGATACCAAGGTGGATTCAACCGTCCCAAGGTTACCGTCCGGGCGGGGCACCGCGCGGGCGCGCCCGGCGGGGGTGGTGAACAGGCACGTCAGGCGTATGACCTGTAAAGATGACCGGGTGCGCACCGAGGATGTCCTGGCCGCCATCGCGACCGGCCTGTGGCGATGGGACAACGCCTCCGGGACGGTCACCCTCGACAGCGAGGCCGCCCGGCTCCTCGGCCTGCCCGCCGAGCCCGTGGTCCTGCCCGAGGTGGCCGTGCGCTCGCGCTTCCACCCGGTGGACTGGAACGAGATCAACGGCATCGTGAACCTGGCGGTGGCCGAGGACACCCTCGCCGAGGCCCGACTGCGGATCATGGACGAGGACGGGCGCGTGCTGCGCACCGTACGCAGCCGCTCGAAGCCCCTGGAGAACCGAAGCCCGGACGGCCGCGTCGACTACGAGCTGATCGGCACCATCCAGGAGATCGCCGAGCCCCAGCCGGGCACCACGGCGGTACACACCCCCATCACCGGCGACTGGCGGCGCTCCCGCGAGGCCTTCCTGCTGGACGCGGGACGCGCGCTGGCGGAGGCCCGCTCCACGGCGGAGGTGCTGCGGGTCGCCGCGTCCCTGTCCATGCCCGGGTTCAGCCCCGACGGGCTGGCCGTCTTCGGCGTGGCCGGCGACCGGCTGTCGATCATCGGGCACCACGGGCACGACTCCGGGGACGAGGGTCCCTTCACGGACATGCGGCTGGAGACGGACTATCCGGCCGCGGAGGTGGTGCGCACCGGACGGGCCATCTATCTGCCCACTCCCGAGGACTACAAGCGGCGCTTCCCGGCCACCTGGCCGCTCGCCCAGCGCTTCGACCGGGCCTCCTGGGCGTTCCTCCCGCTGATCGTGGCCGGGCGGACCATGGGCGCCTGGATGGCCGCGTTCAAGCACCCGGTGTCCTTCTCCCCCGACGAGCGCTCCGTCCTGACGACGGTGGCCCGGATGCTCGCCCAGGCGCTCCAGCGCGCCGGGGTGGCCGAATCCGAGCGGGAACTCACCACCGGCCTCCAACGGTCGATGATGCCGCAGCTCGGACCGGAGATCCCGGGCATGCAGCTGGCCGCCCGGTACGTCCCGACCGGCGGCGGGCTCCAGGTCGGCGGCGACTGGTACGACATGATCCCGCTGCCCTCGGGGCGGTTCGCCCTGGTCATCGGGGACGTCCAGGGCCACGACGTACGGGCCGCCGGGCTGATGGGCCAGCTGCGGATCGCGGTGCGGGCGTACGCCTCGGAAGGCCACCGCCCCGACGCGGTGCTCTCGCGCGCCTCCCGCTTCCTGGCCGGGCTGTGCTCCTCGCAGGAATCGGACTCCGGCGAGGACCCCGACTTCCCGAGCCCGCGCTTCGCGACCTGCCTGTACGTGGAGTGCGACCCGGAGACGGGGCTGCTGGAGGTGGCCCGGGCCGGCCACCCCGACCCGGCGATCCGGATGACGGACGGCACGGTCCTGATGCGCCCGACCGCCGGGGGCCTGCCGCTCGGCATCGTCCCCGACACGGACTACCCGACCACCCGGTTCACGCTGGAGCCCGGCGAGACGATGATGCTGTGCACCGACGGGCTCATCGAGACCGGCGGGCACGACCTGGACACCGGCTGGGCCCGGCTGCGGGCCATCCTGGAGTCCGACACGCACGACGACGAGAGCCTGGAGAAGCTCGCGGACCTGCTGGTCCAGGCCGTGCACGGACCCTCCTCGCACCACACCACCGGCCCGCTCGCCGACCGCCGCGAGGACGACATAGCCGTCGTCCTGCTGTGCCGCGAAGGCGCCGGCCGCGACTGCGGCACCCCGCTGCTGCACCCCGCGCGCCCGAGCCGGCGCACGATGCTGACCGTGGCCCAGGCCGAGCCGGAGCGGATCGCCGGGGCACGCCGACAGATCCGGGAGCTGCTGCACGACTGGTCCGACCCGGATCAGGTGGACTCGGCCGTACTGATGGTCTCCGAGATGGTCACGAACGTACTGATGCACACCGACGGGGACGCGCTGCTGGTCGCGGAGGCGGTGGGCGAGCTGGGCGGGCGCCGGCTGCGCATCGAGGTCGCGGACAAGAGCGACGAGCTCCCGCACAAGCGGCATCCCGGGGAGATGGCCTCCAGCGGGCGGGGCGTCCTGCTGATGGAGATGCTCGCCGACAACTGGGGCGTGGACCCGCGCGGCGAAGGCAAGTCGATCTGGTTCGAGCTCCACGAGCAGTCCGCACAGCCGGACGCCGACCCGCTGGTCTGAGCCCCGGGCGGCCCGCCGCACCGTGGTTGGATGTTGCGGTGCCGCCTCCCCCCGCTTCGCCGAACCCCCTGCTTCCCGAGCCCGTACGGCGGCTCGCCGCGTGGTGCGCGGTCGCACTCCTCGTCACCGGGGTGGCAGCGGTGGCCGTGTGGCTGTGCGTCGTCT
The DNA here is from genome assembly GCF_042736725.1 of Streptomyces sp. NPDC060028. Lineage (NCBI taxonomy): Bacteria > Bacillati > Actinomycetota > Actinomycetes > Kitasatosporales > Streptomycetaceae > Streptomyces > Streptomyces sp. NPDC060028. The sequence goes on from NZ_JBHWVJ010000066.1 coordinate 36,346, forward strand.
TCAAGACCGCCGTCACACCCGTGCTGCTCGCCCTGCTCGGGACGGCGCTCCTCGGGCCGCTGCACCGCCGCCTCGTGCGGATGAAGCTGAACCGCTCCCTCGCCGCCGGGCTCACCTGCCTCGCCGTGATCGCGGTCGTCGGCGGGGCCTCGTACGTCGTCGTACACGCGCTGATCAGCACCGGTGACGAGATCGCCGGCTCCCTCAAGCGGGCCGGCCAGGGCCTCGCCGGGCACTTCGGGGCCGCCGGGACCTCGCTCCAGGACCTGGCCGCCAACGCCAAGGACCTGCTCGCCAAGTTCGGCGGCACGGCCGCCTCCGGGGTCATCACCGGCATCAGCGTCGTCGGCGAGATGATCGCCACCACCATCCTGGCGCTGCTGCTGATCTTCTTCTTCCTGCGCGACTCCGACCGCGCGGCCGGCGCCCTGCGCTCGCTCGCGCCGCGCGCCACCGGGGACACCGTCGAAGCCATGGCCCGACGCGCCTTCGAGGCCGTCGAGGGGTTCATGCGCGGAACCACCTTCATCGCCGCGATCGACGCCGTCTGCATCACCGTGGGACTGCTGGTGCTGCGCGTACCCGGGGCGGTGGGGCTCGGCGCGCTGGTGTTCGTCGGCGCCTACATCCCGTACCTCGGCGCCTTCATCTCCGGGGCCGTGGCGGTGCTCGTCGCCTTCGCCGACCGGGGGTGGGTGATCGGGCTGTGGGCGCTGGGCGTGGTGCTCGCCGTACAGGTGCTGGAGGGACACGTGCTCCAGCCCATGATCCAGAGCCGGACCGTGCAGATGCACCCGGCCGTGGTGTTGCTCGCCATCACGGCCGGGGCGAGCGTCGCCGGGATCCTCGGGATGCTGCTCGCCGTGCCGCTGACGGCGGCCGCCTTCGGGGTCGTCTCGGAGCTGCGGGCCCGGTACGCCGCCGAGGCGCCCGGACCCGTACAGGACTGACTTCCCTCTACTTCGTGCGGGCGGTGGTCGGGATGGTCCCGAGCCGGCCGGCCTGGAAGTCGTCGAAGGCCTGCTGGAGCTCGTGCTTGCTGTTCATGACGAACGGACCGTAGTGCGCCATCGGTTCCCGGATCGGGCGCCCGCCGAGCAGGACGACCTCCAGGTCCGGGGCGTTGGAGTCCTGGGCCTCGTCCGCCCGGATGGTCAGCGAGCCGCCCTCGCCGAAGACCGCGGTCTGCCCGGTCTGGACGGGCCGCCGGTCCTCGCCGACCGAGCCGCGCCCGGCCATGACGTACGCGAGGGCGTTGAAGTCCTCGCGCCACGGCAGGGTGATCCGCGCTCCCGGCGTGATGGTCGCGTGGACCATCGTGATCGGGGTGTGGGTGATGCCCGGGCCCTCGTGGCCGTCCAGTTCACCGGCGATCACACGGAGCAGGGCGCCGCCGTCCGGCGTGCTCAGCAGCTGGACCTGGCCGCGGCCGATGTCCTGGTAGCGCGGGGGCATCATCTTGTCGGAGGCGGGGAGGTTCACCCACAGCTGGAGGCCGTGGAAGAGCCCGCCGGACACGACGAGGGACTCCGGCGGGGCCTCGATGTGCAGGAGGCCCGAACCGGCGGTCATCCACTGGGTGTCGCCGCCGTTGATGACTCCGCCGCCGCCGTTGCTGTCCTGGTGGACGAAGGTTCCGTCGATCAGGTACGTGACGGTCTCGAAGCCGCGGTGCGGGTGCCAGGGGGTGCCCTTGGGCTCGCCCGGGGCGTACTCCACCTCACCCATCTGGTCCATCATGATGAACGGGTCGAGGTACTGGTAGTTGATCCCGGCGAACGCGCGGCGCACCGGGAACCCCTCGCCCTCGAAGCCCCCGGGAGCGGTCGTGACGGCCAGCACCTTGCGGGCGGCGGTCTCCTGGGCGGGCTCGGCGACGCGGGGGAGCGTCAACGGGTTCTCCACAGTCACTGCAGGCATGGTCGGAACCTCCTTCTGCGTCGAGTTTAGTTGAAACTCGAACTTTCGGCCACACCCCACAGAACAGAGAGGGCCCCGGGGGAATTCCCCCGGGGCCTGGGCGTCAGTGCACGGGCGCCTACGGCTCGATCGAGACCGAGTTGAACGGGGTCATCTCGACCACCGCGGGATGGCCGGGCCAGACCGCGAAGTCGCAGTTGGTGCCGTTGGTGTTCCGGCACAGCCAGATCTTCCACCCGCCGGTCTGGCTGTTCACGACCAGGTGCCGGCCCCAGTAGTCGTAGATCGGGTAGGCGCCCCGCTGCCGCCACTTGTCGCGGATCCCGCTGGACGGGGTGGTGCCGTGGTAGATGCAGGCGTACCCGCTCGGACAGACGGTCTCGGTGGCTCCCGTGGCTCCCGTGGCCCCCGTGGCCTCCGCCTGCGCAGGACCAGCCGCCAGGACCCCCGTACCCAGCGCCATGAACCCGGCAGCCGCCGCCGCGGCGAGCTTGTTGCGTAACGACATCCTTGACATCGCAGCCTCCCGGTCTGCAGAAGCGGGATTCCCCCGCGGCACCCACTGTCGGCCCGCGGTGCGCAGCGCCGCGATGGTTTCGGCGGTGGCCGAAACGTCAGCCGCCGCTGTGCAGGAGGTCCACTCCCAGGCCGGTGGCCGAGTGGAGGACCGCCTTGCCGTCGCGCTCGGTGGTGATGAGCCCGGCCGCGCGCAGGGTGCGGGTGTGCTCCGAGACCGAGGGCAGGCTGATGTCGAGGTCACGGGCCAGCTCGGTGGTGGTGCGCCGCTCCACCAGCAGTTGGAGCACGGCTGCCCGGGTCCGCCCCAGCAGCGCGTCCAGCGCCCCCTCCGCCCGCGCCTGCGCGACCATCGGCAGCGGTGTCAGCGCCGGGTACAGCAGTACGCGCGTCCCGTCCGGCCCGTCCGGGCCCTCCGCGAGCAGCGGCCGCCCGGTCCAGAACGGGGACGGCATCAGCATCAGCCCGCGCCCGCCGAGCCGGGTCTCGTACTCGGGCGGCAGCCCGACCTCGAAGGCCGTGCCGGACCACCCCGCCAGGGGGTGGGTGCTGGCCAGGCAGGCCCTGATGCCGTGGGCGGCCAGCAGCCGGGTCCGCCAGGCCACGTCGGCCTGGAAGGACTGCCGGATCCGCGGCCAGTGCGGGGCGATGACGACCTCGTACGCCGAGCGGATCGCCCCGTCGAGCAGCCCCCACGCCTCGCGGTCCAGACCCCACAGCGCACGCACCCAGGAGGCGGATCCGGGGGCCCGCGCGGCGACCCGGCCCAGCGCGCCGGGGTCGAGGCCGGGGGCGGCGTCCCGTACGGCGGCCAGCCCCTCCTCCAGCGTGCGCGCGTACGGCTCGACGAACTGCGGGTTGTCCCCGTCCGGCCGCAGCAGGTCCAGCAGCGGGCGCACCCGGCCCGGCAGCTCCCGGCCCAGGCGCCCGCGCCAGCGGCCGAAAACCGCCTGCTCGTCCGTGCGCTGCCAGGCGATCAGCGCCATCGCCAGCTCCACGAGGGGCAGCGGCTCGCTCGCGAAGGTCACATTGAGGAGGTCCTCGGCCGTGAAGTGCACCCGCAGCATCGCCCGCCCGCCCCCCTCAGCCGGGTCCGGCGACCTAGCCGTACATGCGGCGCATCGCGAAGTCGACCATCTGTTCGACCGCCTTCGCGTCGAAGACCATCCGGTGGTCACCCTCCATGTCGAGGACGAAGCCGTAGCCGGTCGGCAGCAGGTCGATCACCTCGGCGCCGGTGATCACGAAGTACTTGGACTCCTTGCCGGCGTACCGGCGCAGCTCCTTGAGCGTGGTGAACATGGGGATCACCGGCTGCTGCGTGTTGTGCAGCGCCAGGAAGCCCGGGGTCTCGCCACGCGGGCAGTAGACCTTCGAGGAGGCGAAGATCTGCTGGAAGTCCTCGGCGGACAGCGACCCGGTCGTGAAGGCCCGCACCGCGTCGGCGAGCGACGGCGGCGAGGGCTCGGGGTACAGCGGCTGCTCGCCGTACCCGCCGGCCATCTGCTGCGGGGCGGCGTACTGCTGCTGCCCCGCGCTCACGTTCTGGTCGTAGCCGTACATGGGCCAAAGCCTACCGAGCGGCCGCGGGCCCCAGGACACCCATTCCGGCCAGGGCTTCCGGCAGCCCTCGAGCGTTTCTGGCTTGATGCTGGTCACAGTCGTCGAGCAAGGGTTGATTCTTATTACCCGCGGGTAGCATCATGCTGTTACCGATTGGTATGTACGAGGAACCTGTCTCCCCGAGCCTTAACGGAGCCGTCGCCATGGGGCACTACAAGTCGAATCTCCGCGACATCGAGTTCAACCTCTTCGAGGTACTCGGCCGCGAAAACCTGTACGGCACCGGTCCGTTCGAGGAGATGGACACCGAGACCGCCAAGAGCGTCCTTTCCGAGCTGACCCGCCTCGCCGAGAACGAGCTGGCCGCCTCCTTCGAGGACGCCGACCGCAACCCGCCGGTCTTCGACCCGGCCACCAACACCGCGCCGGTCCCGGCCTCCTTCAAGAAGAGCTACGAAGCCTTCATGGAGTCGGAGTACTGGCGCCTGGGCCTGCCCGAGGAGATCGGCGGCACCACCTCGCCCCGCTCCCTCATCTGGGCCTACGCGGAGCTGCTGCTCGGCGCGAACCCGGCCATCTGGATGTACTCCTCGGGCCCGGCGTTCGCCGGCATCCTCTTCGAAGAGGGCAACGAGGCGCAGAAGAAGGTCGCCCAGATCGCCGTCGACAAGCGCTGGGGCTCCACCATGGTCCTCACCGAGCCGGACGCCGGCTCGGACGTCGGCGCCGGCCGCACCAAGGCGGTCCAGCAGGCCGACGGCTCCTGGCACATCGAGGGCGTGAAGCGCTTCATCACCTCCGGTGAGCACGACATGGAGGAGAACATCCTCCACTACGTCCTCGCGCGCCCCGAGGGCCACGGCCCCGGCACCAAGGGCCTGTCCCTCTTCCTCGTCCCGAAGTTCCACTTCGACTGGGAGACCGGCGAGCTGGGCGAGCGCAACGGCGTCTACGCGACGAACGTCGAGCACAAGATGGGCCTCAAGGCCTCCAACACGTGCGAGATGACCTTCGGCGACCAGCACCCCGCCAAGGGCTGGCTGATCGGTGACAAGCACGACGGCATCCGCCAGATGTTCATGATCATCGAGTTCGCCCGGATGATGGTCGGCACGAAGGCCATCGCCACCCTCTCCACCGGCTACCTCAACGCGCTGGAGTACGCCAAGGAGCGCGTGCAGGGCCCGGACCTGGCCAACTTCATGGACAAGACCGCGCCCAAGGTCACCATCACGCACCACCCCGACGTGCGCCGCTCGCTCATGACGCAGAAGGCGTACGCCGAGGGCATGCGCGCCCTGGTCCTGTACACCGCCTCCGTCCAGGACGAGATCCAGCTGAAGCAGGCCGCGGGCGAGGACGCCTCCTCCCTCGTCGGCCTGAACGACCTGCTCCTGCCGATAGTGAAGGGCTACGGCTCGGAGAAGTCCTACGAGCAGCTCGCCCAGTCCCTGCAGACCTTCGGTGGCTCCGGCTACCTGCAGGAGTACCCGATCGAGCAGTACATCCGGGACGCCAAGATCGACACCCTCTACGAGGGCACCACGGCCATCCAGGGCCAGGACTTCTTCTTCCGGAAGATCGTCCGCGACCAGGGCGCCTCCCTGAACGTCCTCTCCGAGACGATCAAGAAGTTCCTGGCCGAGGCCGTCGGCGGCGAGGAGCTGGCCGGCGCCCGCGACGCGCTCGCCAAGGCCGCCGTCGACCTGGAGGCCATCGTCGGCCAGATGATCGTCGACCTCACCGCCACCGGCGAGGACGTCAAGAACATCTACAAGGTCGGCCAGAACACCACCCGCCTGCTGATGGCGTCCGGCGACGTCGTCGTGGGCTACCTGCTGCTCAAGGGCGCGGCCGTGGCCGCCGAGAAGCTGGCCGGCGCCTCCGCCAAGGACGTGCCGTTCTACACCGGCAAGATCGCGGCCGCGAAGTTCTTCGCCGCGCAGGTCCTGCCGGGCGTCTCGGTCGCCCGCTCGCTCGCCGAGAGCGTCGACAACTCCCTCATGGAGCTCGACGAGGCAGCCTTCTAGTCCGTACGCGGTGTACGTACGCGGCGGCGGCCGGACCCTCGGTACGGGGGGGCCGGCCCCCCGGGTTGGCCCCGGGTAAGGGGTGAATGGTGGGGCGGAGGGGAGTTTGGCCACGCGG
>NZ_JBHWVJ010000067.1:0-42165 GCF_042736725.1 Streptomyces sp. NPDC060028
GCCGGCGGCGCGGGCGGGCCGGTCGGCGGGGCGGCAGGCGGGGCGCAGACGCCGCCGCAGCAGCCGGCCGCGTTGCACCAGGCGCCCCCGGCTTCCCCGTACCCGTGGCAGAAGGCGGCCCGCCCGGAGACCACCACCTGAAGGGCTCGCCGAGGGCCCCGAGCTGCCGGACCACCGCCGCTGGCGGTACCCTCCGGCTCATGTCCCGCCATGTCGCGATCGTCACCGATTCCACGGCCTACCTGCCCCAACCGGCCATGTCGCGGCACGGAATCACCTCCGTTCCGCTGACCGTGGTGCTCGGCGACGAGGCCCTCGTAGAGGGCACCGAGATCTCGGCCCGCAGCCTCGCCCTGGCCCTGCAGAAGCGCCGCTCGGTCACCACGTCCCGCCCCAGCCCCGAGGAGTTCGTGCGGGCCTACCGGGCGGCCGCCGACGCGGGCGCGACCGGCATCGTCAGCCTGCACCTGTCCGCCGAGTTCTCCGGCACGTACGACGCGGCCGTGCTCGCCGCGAAGACCGCTCCGGTCCCCGTCCGCGTCGTCGACACCGGCATGGTCGCGATGGCCCTCGGCTTCTGCGCCCTGGCCGCCGCCGAGGTGTCCGAGGCCGACGGCTCCATGGACGAGGCCGTGGCCGCCGCCGAGAAGCGGGCGGCGGGCATGTCCGCGTACTTCTACGTCGACACGCTCGAATACCTCCGCCGCGGCGGCCGCATCGGGGCCGCGCAGGCCCTCCTCGGTTCGGCGCTCGCGGTCAAGCCGCTGCTGACGCTGGAGGGCGGACGGATCGAGATGCTGGAGAAGGTGCGGACGGCTTCCAAGGCCATCGCGCGCCTGGAGGAGCTGGCCGTCGAGCGCGCCGGGTCCGGGGCCGTGGACGTGGCCGTGCACCACCTGGCGGCCCCGGAGCGTGCGGAGAAGCTCGCGCAGCGGCTCCGCGAGCGGATCCCGGGACTGGTCGAGATGCACGTCAGCGAGGTCGGCGCGGTGATCGGCGCGCACACCGGACCGGGGCTGCTGGCGGCGGTCGTCTCGCCCCGCTGATCACCCGAACGGGTGGCGGGGATATCCACAACGGGGTTGTTGTCCACCGGAATTGAGGGCTCCGAACGGGGAACCGGCTTCGGTCCTACCGTCGTGGCATGACTCTTCGAACGCGTACTTCACAGCCCTCCTCCGGCGCCACCAGTGGCCCCGGGCGCCCCCGGCTCTCCGACAGCCGACTGCGTCATCGCCGCCATGGCGAGCGTGCGCGTCGGCGGGATGCTCCCGAACCCGCGGCGGTGCGCCGTCGCGCGGAGGCGCTGCTCGGTGGCAGCGGGCCGCCGGGGGCGCCGCCCGTGCATCCTCCGGATGTGGAGGCGGCCGGGCCGGTGGTCCCGGGTGGGGAGAGCCTCTTGCCCGGCGGGGCCGCGCGGCGGCTCGCGGTGCGCGAGCGGCTGCCGGTGTGGTTGCAGGTCCGGTGCGGGGTGCAGCCGCGCACGGTGGCCGCCGTCTGCGTGGTGCTGGTCGTGGCGGTGGGCTTCGCCGCGCAGCAGTTCTGGTCGGCCCGTCCGCAGCCGGTGACGGCGCCCGAGGTGGTCGCCCCGGCGCCGGTCGCGGCCACGGCGCCGGCTTCCACGGTGGCATCCGCGCCGGCCGCCGTCGGCGCCCCCGTCGTGGTGGACGTCAGCGGGAAGGTGCGGGAGCCGGGGGTGCGCAGACTGCCCGCCGGTTCGCGCGTGGAGGACGCGCTGAGCGCCGCCGGGGGAGTGCGGCCCGGCACGGACACGACCGGGCTCAATCTGGCCCGGGTGCTGGTGGACGGAGAACAGGTGCTGGTGGGCGCTCCGGCTCCCCCGGCGGGCGGGGCGGGTGGTGGCGGGGTGGCCGGTGGTGGGGCGGGTGGTGTGGGCGGGCCGAGTCCGGGGCCGTTGAGCCTGGGTACGGCCACGGCCGAGCAGCTGGACCGGCTGCCGGGGGTCGGCCCGGTGCTCGCGCAGCACATCGTGGACTTCCGCACCGTCCGCGGCGGGTTCCGTTCCGTGGAGGAGCTCCGGCAGGTCAACGGCATCGGTGAGCGGCGGTTCGCCGACCTGCGCAGGCTGGTGCGGCCGTGAGCCGGGCCGAGGGTGCGCCGCGCCCGGCGGATCTGCGGCTGGTGGCGCCGGCCCTGGCCGCCTGGGCGGCGGCCGCACTCGCCCTCGACGCACCCGCCGGGCTCACCGCCGCCGGGGCGGGGCTGGGGGTGGTCTGCGCCGGGCTGCTGATACTGGCCGGGGGCCGGCGCCCGGAGCCGCTGCTCGGCTTCGGGGCGGCCGTGGCCGCCGCCCTGCTGTGTGCGGCCGCCGGGGCCGGGGTGGCGGGGCTCCAGCGGGCCGAGGCGCGGGCCGGGCCGGTCGCGGAGCTGGCTCGGGGGCATGCCCGGGTGCTGGCGGAGCTCACCGTCGGCTCCGATCCGCGGACCGTCCCGGGCGGGAGCGGGCCGCCCGCCGTGGTGCTGGACGCGGTGGTGACCCGGGTGACCGGTCCCGACGGTGCGCGGACCCGGGTCGAGACCCCGGTGCGGGTACTTGCCGGGCACCCGGGCTGGGCCCGGCTGCTGCCCTCGACCCGGGTGGCGGTGGTCGCCCGGCTGGCCCCGGCGCGGGGCGGCGAGCGGGCCGTGGCGCTGCTCCGTGCGGGCGGCGACACCCCGCCCCGGGTGACCGGCGGACCGGACACCGCGCAGCGGCTGGCCGGCCGGCTGCGGGCGGGGCTGCGTGAGGCCACCGACGGGCTGGCGCCGGATGCCAGGGCCCTGCTGCCGGGGCTGGTCGTCGGGGACACCTCCCGGGTGGAGCCCGATCTGCACGAGGCGTTCCGGGCCACCGATCTGCTGCACCTGCTGGCCGTTTCCGGATCCAACCTGACCGTGGTGCTGTTCCTGCTCATCGGGCCCCCGGCCCGCGCACAGCTCGCCGAGCGGCGCGGGCTGGCACCCCGCCTCGGGCTCTCGCTGCGGGCCACGGCCTCGTGCGGGGCGGCCCTGACGCTGGCCTTCGTGGTCGTGTGCCGACCGGAGCCGAGCGTGCTCAGGGCCGCGGCCTGCGGGGCGATCACCCTGCTGGCGATCGCCACCGGGCGGCGCAGGTCCCTGCTCCCGGCGCTGGCCGCCGCCGTGCTGCTGCTGGTGCTCCACGACCCGTGGCTGGCCCGCAGCCACGGCTTCCTCCTCTCGGTGCTGGCCACCGGAGCCCTGCTGACGCTCGGCCCCGGGTGGGGCGAGGCCCTGCGGCGGCGCGGGATGCGGCCCCGGTTCGCCGAGGCGCTGGGGGCCGCCGCTGCCGCCCAGGCGGTGTGCGCGCCGGTGGTCGCGGTGCTGTCGGCCCGGGTGAGCCTGGTGGCGGTGCCGTGCAACCTGCTGGCCGAGCTGGCGGCGGGTCCCGCGACGGTGCTCGGGTTCGCCGCGCTGGCGGCGGCCCCGGTGTGGCTGCCGGCGGCGAAGCTGCTGGCCTGGTGCGCCGGGGTGCCCGCCGGATGGATCGCCGCCGTGGCCCGGGCCGGGGCGCGGCTGCCGGGGGCCGAGCTGGCCTGGCCCGGCGGGGTGGGCGGCGGGGTGCTCCTGGGCGCAGCCACCCTGGCCGCGGTGGGCCTCGGCTTCCGGTACGGCCGCAAGCGGTGGTTCTGCTCCGGCCTCGCCGTGCTGCTGCTCCTCGCGGTCCTGAGGCCGCCCCTGCTCACCCGTACCGTCAGGGGCTGGCCGCCGCCCGACTGGAGCTACGTGCAGTGCGCGGTCGGGCAGGGGGACGCCGCCGTACTCGCCGTGGCTCCGGGTACGGCCGTGGTGGTGGACGCCGGGCCCGAGCCCGGGCCGGTCGACGCGTGCCTGCGCACCCTGGGTGTGACCCGTATCCCACTGTTATTGCTGACACATTTTCATGCCGACCACGTGGGCGGCCTGTCGGGGGTGCTGCGGGGCCGGGCGGTGGGTGTGATGCAGACCACCGGGCTGCAAGAGCCGCCGGGACAGGCCGAGTTCGTCCGGCGGACGGCCGCGGCCGCCGGGGTGGCCGTCGTACCCGCCGTGGCGGGGGAGCGGCGCCGGGCCGGAGCGCTCGAGTGGCAGGTGCTGTGGCCGCCCCCGTCGGGCCCGTCGCCGGAAGGGGCCAACAATGCGAGCGTGGCCCTGCTGGTGCGCGGCGGCGGCCTGAGCCTGCTCCTGCTGGGTGATCTCGAACCACCCGCCCAGCAAGCCCTGCTGAGGGACCATCCGAAACTGGGCCCCGTGGACGTCCTGAAGGTCGCCCACCACGGCTCGGCGCACCAGGACCCCGAGCTGCTCGAGCGGATCAGGCCGCGCCTTGCGATCGTCCCCGTCGGACCCGGCAACCGCTACGGACACCCGGCAGCGGGTACGCTCGCACGGCTGCGGGCCCTGGGGGCGATCGTGCTGCGCACCGATGCCGACGGATCCATCGCCGTCACGGGAAGCGGCTCGCGGATGCGGGCGTTCCCGGCCATCCGGCGGCGGGCGCGACGCGGGCATTCCGGGCCTGACCGCTCTGGTTGCCCACAACCTGACAGCATGATCGAATGCGTTTTCGCCAGAGCGATCCAAGTCCACACAGCACGGGGGTGCATCAACGATGTTCGGTCGCCGACGGGGGATGGATACGGCGGGAAGTTCCAGTCCCCACACATCCGCGACACTGACGCTTCCTCATACGGCGCGCCTGCTCAGCTGCCGGGTTCTCGACACGGTCCACCAGCCGATCCGGCAGGCCACGTTCGAGGTGACCGACCCGATCGGCCGACGCATCGTCAGCGGGGAGACCGACCCGTACGGCGGCTTCGCGGCAGCCATGCCGGAGGGGGAGTACCGGCTCACCGTCACCGCCGAGGGCTACGCGCCGTTCCACGGGGCGACGCTCGTCGGGGACCCGGCCCAGCCGGGCACCGGGGAGATCATCCTCGACGCGGTGGAGCCACCGCTGCTGCCGGCGCCCGGCCACTGGGAGCTCGACCCGGCGCATTCGTCGATCGGGTTCGCGGCCCGGCACATCGGCTTCGCGCGGATCAACGGCCGGTTCAACACGTTCGCGGGCGCGGTACGGATAGCCGAGCGCATGGAGGACTCCTCCATGCACGTGATCATCGACGCGGCGAGCATCGACACCGGTCTGCGGCTGCGGGACGACCACCTGCGCTCCGGGGACTTCCTGGACGCGGCCCGCTACCCCACGATCGAGTTCTACAGCGAGCGCTTCATCCACCGCAGCGGCAGCCGCTGGGCGGTCGCGGGAGCCCTCACCCTGCACGGCGCCAGCCGCTCCGTCACCCTGGACACCCGGTACCTGGGCCTCGGCACCGGCCTGGAGGGCGAGCCGCGGGCCGCCTGCCGGGCGACCGCCGCACTGCACCGCGAGGACTTCACCCTGAACTGGCAGTCGATGCTGGCGCACGGGGTCGCGGCCATCGGTTCGAGCGTGGAAGTGGCGCTGGACGTACAGATCGTCCACAAGGCCTGAGGGACGCCCGGCCGGCCCTACGGGGCTTCGAGCCAGCCCTCGTACTCGGCGGCGAGGTCGTCCAGCGTGGCCGTGTCGAGCCGCTCCTGCGGGTCCTCGACAACGACGAGCCACTGGGCGTCCTCGGCGTCGTCCTCACCGGCCAGGGCGTCGCGCAGCAGCCGCGGTTCCTCCGGGAGGCCGAAGCGGTCGACGGCCTCCCGCGCCACCTCCTCGGCGGCGTCGCGGTCGGGCAGGACGAGTACATGTCGCACGTTCACCCGGCCATTCTCAGGCATCGGGTGAGGGGGGCCGGGGCGCGGGGGACTGTCACTGGGGCGTGGGATGCTGGAGCCGATGGCCATCAGGAAGAATTCCACCGACGATCCCCTCGCCCCGCTCACCCTCGCGGTGGGGCAGGAGGACCTGCTGCTCGACCGTGCCGTTCGGGAGGTGGTGACGGCCGCCCGAGCCGCCGATGCCGACACGGACGTGCGCGACCTCGCCTCCGAGCAGCTCCAGCCCGGCACGCTGGCCGAGCTGACGAGCCCGTCGCTGTTCTCCGAGCGGAAGGTCCTGGTCGTGCGCAACGCGCACGACCTGTCCGCGGACACGGTGAAGGAGGTCAAGGCCTACCTCGCGGCTCCGTTCGAGGAGATCAGCCTCGTGCTCCTCCACGCGGGCGGGGTCAAGGGCAAGGGCCTGCTGGACGCGGCGCGCAAGGCCGGCGCCCGGGAGATCGCCTGCCCGAAGATGACGAAGCCGGCGGACCGGCTGGCGTTCGTCCGGGGAGAGTTCCGCACGCTGGGCCGGTCGGCGACGCCGGAGGCCTGCCAGACGCTGGTGGACGCGATCGGCAGTGACCTGCGGGAGCTGGCGAGCGCCGCCGCGCAGTTGTGCGCGGACGTCGAGGGCACGATCGACGAGGCCGTGGTGGGCCGCTACTACACAGGGCGGGCCGAGGCCTCCAGCTTCACGGTCGCCGACCGGGCGGTGGAGGGGCGCGCGGCGGAGGCCCTGGAGGCCCTGCGATGGTCCCTGTCCACCGGGGTTGCGCCGGTTCTGATCACCAGTGCCCTCGCCCAGGCGGTGCGTGCGATCGGCAAGCTGGCCTCCGCCCCGCGCGGGGCCCGGCCCGGTGACCTTGCCCGGGATCTGGGCATGCCGCCGTGGAAGATCGACCGGGTCCGTCAGCAGATGCGGGGGTGGTCGGCGGACGGGGTGGCCGATGCGCTGCGGGCCGTTGCCGCGGCCGACGCGGGTGTCAAGGGTGGCGGTGACGACCCCGAGTACGCGCTCGAGAAGGCCGTGGTCGCGGTGGCCCGCGCGGCCCGCCCCCAGCGTCAGTAGCCGGCCGCCGCGGGCCCGCTGCCGGGGCTCCGCCCCGGACCCCGCGCCTCAAACGCCGGCGGGGCTGGTTTTGCCTCCGTCCCGGTCAGGTGCGGCGCCGCTCCCGGGGCTCCGCCCCAGACCCCGCGCCTCAAACGCCGGCGGGGCTGGATGTAGGCACCCCGCGCCGTAAGCGCTGGCGGGGGCTGGGTGTGGGCATCCTGCGCCGTGAACGCTGGCGGGGCTGGGTGTTGGCATCCCGCGCCGTAAGCGCTGGCGGGGCTGGGTGTTGGCATCCCGCGCCGTCAACGCCGGCGGGGGTTGGGTGTGGGCACCCCGCGTGAACGTCGCCGGGCGTTGGGTGTAGGCATCCCGCGCCGTGAACGCTGGCGGGGCTGGATGTAGGCACCCCGCGCCGTAAGCGCTGGCGGGGCTGGGTGTGGGCATCCCGCGCCGTGAACGCCGGCAGGGCTGGGTGTAGGCATCCCGCGCCGTGAGCGCCGGCGGGGCTGGGTGTAGGCACCCCGCGCCGTCGACGTCGGCGGGGCTGGATTTCCGCCGAGCGGGGGTGGTCCTCGTGGCTGCGCAGCACAACCGCACGAAGGCCCCGGTCGCCGCCCTGGGGAAGGGAGGTGGCCGGGGCCTTCGTCTTACTGCTTTTGTGCGCCGCACCCGCGTGGCGAACGCAGGCCGCGTGCGGCGCGGTGTGCCGGGTCAGGAGCGGAAGAGAGGGCCCGCTGGGTCCTTACCGGCGATTCACATCGAGAGCTCAGCCCTGGAGGGTGGCAACCTTGGAGGCCAGCGCCGACTTCTTGTTGGCGGCGGCGTTCTTGTGGATGACACCCTTCGAGACAGCCTTGTCGAGCGCACGCGCGGCGTCGCGAGAAGCCACGGTGGCCTTCTCGACGTCACCGGCGACGACAGCCTCACGGGCCTTGCGGATCGCGGTCTTGAGCGAGGACTTGACGGCCTTGTTGCGCAGGCGCGCCTTCTCGTTCGTCTTGTTCCGCTTGATCTGGGACTTGATGTTCGCCACGAAAGAGCCTTTGCAGGTTCAGAGTTTGATCTTCGGATTGCGTCCCGGAAGCTTAGAGGGCATACGAGACACAGCTGCCCAGGCTACCAGGCGCGCTCCGACCGGCCCAAACCGAGCGCACTGCCCCGTCCATGGGACGATGGGAGTGCTCAGACTTCGTTCCGAGCTCCGACTGCGACCGAGAATCAGGACACTGCGTGCCCGCGATCCCCAGCCACGTGCCCGAGCCGAGCCGTACCGACCCGGCGCTGATCCGCAACTTCTGCATCATCGCGCACATCGACCACGGCAAGTCGACCCTTGCCGACCGGATGCTTCAGCTCACCGGTGTGGTCGACCAGCGGCAGATGCGTGCCCAGTACCTCGACCGCATGGACATCGAGCGTGAGCGCGGCATCACGATCAAGTCCCAGGCCGTCCGACTGCCGTGGTCGCCGACCTCGGGCGAGGGTCAGGGCAAGACTCACATCCTCAACATGATCGACACCCCCGGGCACGTCGACTTCACCTACGAGGTCTCCCGCTCCCTCGCCGCGTGCGAGGGCACGGTCCTCCTGGTGGACGCCGCCCAGGGCATCGAGGCGCAGACCCTCGCCAACCTGTACCTGGCGATGGAGAAGGACCTCGCGATCGTCCCGGTCCTGAACAAGATCGACCTTCCGGCCGCCCAGCCGGAGAAGTTCGCCGAGGAGCTCGCGAACCTGGTCGGCTGCCAGCCCGAGGACGTCCTGCGCGTGTCGGCGAAGACCGGCCTCGGCGTGGACGCGCTGCTGGACAAGATCGTCGCCACGGTCCCGGCCCCGGTCGGCCCCAAGGACGCCCCGGCCCGCGCGATGATCTTCGACTCGGTCTACGACTCGTACCGCGGTGTCGTCACCTACGTCCGTGTCGTGGACGGCCAGCTCAACAAGCGCGAGCGCATCCGGATGATGTCCACCGGCGCCACCCACGAGCTGCTGGAGATCGGCGTCTCCTCCCCGGAGATGACCCCCTCCGACGGCATCGGCGTCGGCGAGGTGGGCTACATCATCACCGGCGTGAAGGACGTCCGTCAGTCCAAGGTCGGTGACACCATCACCAGCCTGCACAACGGCGCGACCGAGGCCCTGGGCGGCTACAAGGACCCGCGGCCGATGGTCTTCTCCGGCCTCTACCCGCTCGACGGTTCGGACTACCCGGACCTGCGTGAGGCCCTGGACAAGCTGCAGCTCAACGACGCCGCGCTGGTCTACGAGCCGGAGACCTCGGCGGCGCTCGGCTTCGGCTTCCGCGTCGGCTTCCTCGGCCTGCTGCACCTGGACGTGGTCCGCGAGCGCCTGGAGCGGGAGTTCGGCCTCGACCTGATCGCCACCGCGCCGAACGTGGTCTACCGCGTCGTCCTGGAGGACGGCAAGGAAGTCACCGTCACCAACCCGAGCGAGTTCCCCGAGGGCAAGATCTCGGACGTGTTCGAGCCGGTCGTCCGGGCCACCTTGCTCGCGCCTTCCGAGTTCATCGGCGCGATCATGGAACTCTGCCAGCAGCGCCGCGGCACCCTCCTCGGGATGGACTACCTCTCCGAGGACCGGGTCGAGATCCGCTACACGCTCCCGCTCGCGGAGATCGTCTTCGACTTCTTCGACCAGCTGAAGTCCAAGACGCGCGGTTACGCCTCCCTCGACTACGAGCCCACCGGCGAGCAGGCCTCCGGACTGGTCAAGGTCGACATCCTGCTGCACGGCGACAAGGTCGACGCGTTCTCCGCCGTCACGCACAAGGACGCCGCCTACGCCTACGGTGTGCGCCTCGTCGCCAAGCTGCGCGAGCTCATCCCGCGGCAGGCCTTCGAGATCCCGATCCAGGCCGCCATCGGCTCGCGCGTCATCGCCCGCGAGACCATCCGCGCGATCCGCAAGGACGTCCTCGCCAAGTGCTACGGCGGTGACATCTCGCGTAAGCGCAAGCTGCTGGAGAAGCAGAAGGAAGGCAAGAAGCGGATGAAGATGGTCGGCTCCGTGGAGGTCCCGCAGGAGGCCTTCATCGCCGTCCTGTCCAGCGACGAATCCGGCGGCAAGAAGAAGTAGGCCGCCGTATGTGAAACAAGCCCCCGTGCTCCGGCGCGGGGGCTTGTTTCGTTATGAATCGGCCGCCCGGAGGCTCTTACGCACCAGGCGGAGGGCCCCTAGTCTGATCACTGATCGTTGGTTACTCGCCAGTTACAAGCCCTGACTCAGCCACCCCAGCCAGTCAGCCCCCCTGCATCGACAGGCCCTGCCGCGTGGTCCGGAGGACGTCCGTGAGCGACACACAGACCTTGATCGAAAACCGCCCGCCCACTGTGGCGACCCTCTTCCTGGAGCGTGTCGCCGCCACGCCCGATGCCGAGGCCTACCGCTACCCCGTGCCCGGGGCCGGCCAGGGCCCCGACGAGTGGAAGTCGCTCAGCTGGGGCCAGGCCGCCGACCGGGTCTTCGCCGCCGCCGCCGGGCTGATCGAGCTCGGGCTGCGCCCCGAGGAGCGCGTCGCGCTCGCCTGCAGCACCCGCGTCGAGTGGATCCTCGCGGACCTCGGCGTGATGTGCGCGGGCGGCGCGGTCACCACCATCTACCCGAGCACCAACGCGGAGGAGTCGGCGTTCATCCTCTCGGACTCCGAGAGCCGGGTGCTCATCGCCGAGGACGCCGCCCAGTTGGCGAAGGCCCGCGAGCGCCGTGCCGACCTGCCCAACCTCGCCCACGTCGTGGTCGTGGAGGCCGCCGACGCGATCGCCGTCGAGGGCGACCCGGAGGGCTGGGTGCTCTCGCTGGCCGACCTTGAGGCGAGCGGCAGGGAATACCTCGCCAAGCACCCCGAGGCGGTCAGGGAGCGGATCGCGGCCATCACCGCCGACCAGCTCGCCACCCTCATCTACACCTCCGGCACCACCGGTCGCCCCAAGGGCGTCCGGCTGCCGCACGACAACTGGTCGTACATGGCCAAGGCCACCGTGGCCACCGGCATGATCCACTCGGACGACGTCCAGTACCTGTGGCTGCCGCTGGCGCACGTCTTCGGCAAGGTCCTGACCTCCGGGCAGATCGAGGTCGGGCACGTCACTGCCGTCGACGGCCGGATCGACAAGATCATCGAGAACCTGCCGGTGGTCCAGCCGACCTACATGGCGGCCGTCCCGCGCATCTTCGAGAAGGTCTACAACGGAGTCGCGGCCAAGGCCCGGGCCGGCGGCGGAGCCAAGTACAAGATCTTCCAGTGGTCGGTCGCCGTCGCCCGCGAGTACGCCAAGGTCACGCAGGACAACTTCCGGCGCACCGGCCAGGCGACCGCCCCCTTCGGTCTCGCCACCAAGCACAAGATCGCCGACGCGCTGGTCTACTCCAAGCTCCGCGAGGCATTCGGCGGCCGCCTGCGCGCCGCCGTCTCCGGCGCCTCCGCCCTGGCGCCCGAGATCGGCTACTTCTTCTCCGGAGCCGGCATCCACATCCTGGAGGGCTACGGCCTGACGGAGTCCAGCGCGGCCTCCTTCGTCAACCCCGGCGAGGCCTACCGCACCGGCACCGTCGGCAAGCCGCTCCCCGGCACCGAGGTCCGCATCGCCGACGACGGCGAGGTCCTGCTGCGCGGCCCCGGCATCATGCAGGGCTACCACGGGAAGCCGGAGCAGACCGCCGAGGTCCTGGAGTCCGACGGCTGGCTGCACACCGGTGACATCGGCGAGCTGTCGCCCGACGGCTACCTGCGCATCACCGACCGCAAGAAGGACCTGATCAAGACCTCGGGCGGCAAGTACGTCGCCCCGGCGGAGATCGAGGGCCAGTTCAAGGCGATCTGCCCGTACGTGTCGAGCCTCGTCGTGCACGGCGCCGACCGGAACTTCTGCTCGGCCCTGATCGCGCTCGACGAGCCCTCCATCCTGGTCTGGGCCGCCGAGAACGGCCTGGAGGGCAAGACGTACGGGGAGGTCCTGGCCGCGGCCGAGACCAACCGGCTCATCGAGACGTACGTACAGACCCTGAACGAGGGCCTGCAGCGCTGGCAGACGGTCAAGAAGTTCCGGATCCTGCCGCGGGACCTGGACGTGGAGCACGGGGACCTCACGCCGAGCCTGAAGCTGAAGAGGCCGGTCGTCGAGCGTGAGTTCAAGCACCTGATCGACGAGATGTACGAGGGCTCCCGGGAGGCCTGACGCCTGCCGCGGGCCTTGGCGGGACGGGGCGGCGGACCGCCCCGCGTACCCCCGCCCCCTGCGGGCGCTTCCCGGGGCTCCGCCCCGGACCCCGCGCCCCGAACGCCGGCGAGGCTGCATTCGGGGCGGGGGTCGTGTGCCTGGTGCGGGATGATGGGGGTATGCCTTCCGCACTGCCCGACGGTGAACCCATGCCCGAAGACGGCTCGCTGCCGTCGCATGCCCTGGCGGGGGCCGGGGACCGGCCGCTCGGCTTCTACCTGCACGTCCCGTACTGCGCCACGCGCTGCGGGTACTGCGACTTCAACACGTACACGGCGACCGAGCTGCGAGGGACGGGCGGGGTGCTCGCCTCGCGGGAGAACTACGCCGACACCCTGATCGACGAGGTCCGTCTGGCCCGCAAGGTGCTGGGTGACGACCCGCGGGCCGTGCAGACGGTCTTCGTGGGCGGCGGTACGCCGACGCTGCTGCCGGCCGCGGACCTCGTACGCATGCTCGCGGCGATCCGGGACGAGTTCGGCCTGGCGGAGGGCGCCGAGGTCACCACGGAGGCCAATCCGGAGTCGGTGGACCCGCGGTACCTGGCCGAGCTGCGGGCCGGCGGCTTCAACCGGATCTCCTTCGGCATGCAGAGCGCCAAGCAGCACGTCCTGAAGGTGCTCGACCGTACGCACACCCCGGGCCGGCCCGAGGCCTGCGTCGCCGAGGCCCGGGCGGCCGGCTTCGACCACGTGAACCTGGACCTGATCTACGGCACGCCGGGGGAGTCGGACGAGGACTGGCGCGAGACGCTGTCCGCCGCGCTGGGTGCGGGTCCCGACCACATCAGCGCGTACGCCCTGATCGTCGAGGAGGGCACCCAGCTGGCGCGGCGGATCCGCCGGGGCGAGGTCCCGATGACGGACGACGACGTGCACGCGGACCGCTACCTGATCGCGGACTCGGTGATGGCCGAGGCGGGCTACCACTGGTACGAGGTGTCGAACTGGGCCACGACCGAGGCCGGGCGCTGCCTGCACAACGAGCTGTACTGGCGGGGCGCGGACTGGTGGGGCGCGGGCCCGGGAGCGCACTCGCACGTCGGCGGGGTGCGCTGGTGGAACGTGAAGCACCCGGGCGCGTACGCGGCCGCGCTGGCGCAGGGCCGGTCCCCCGGGGCGGGGCGCGAGCTGCTCTCGCAGGAGGACCGGCGGGTCGAGCGGATCCTGCTGGAGCTGCGGCTGGTGGACGGCGTGCCGCTGTCCCTGCTGGCTCCGGCCGGCCTGGCGGCGTCCCGCCGGGCCCTGGCGGACGGCCTGCTGGAAGCGGGCCCGTACGCGGCGGGACGCGCCGTGCTGACCCTGCGCGGGCGGCTGCTGGCCGACGCGGTGGTCCGGGACCTCGTGGACTGACGGACCACCGCGCGGCGGGCCACGGCTCAGCCCGGGTAGTTCTCCCGCCAGGGCCGGTAGTTCGGGTTGTCCTGGCACTCGTTCATGATCTCGGTCTTGGTCGTCTTGTCGACCGGGCAGACCGCGACGATGAAGGAGCGCTCGATGCCGCCGGGGAAGGCGACCTCGACCTGCGAGGCCCACTTGTGGGTGTCGCCGATGGTCTGGTTGACGTCCACCCCGCCGGGCGCGTCGATGTAGTAGTTCCAGCCGCTCTTCCACCACGTCTTGTACAGGTCGTGGTCGTACGTCGTGGACACGTACGGCGAGGGCTGGTTGACCAGCACGTACTGCTCGACGTCGTACTGCCCGTCCACCGTCGCCCTCGGGTGGAATCCCTCCTCGAAGACGACCGCCGGCGGGCGGCTGTCCGCGCGGTAGAGCTGCTTGCAGTTGATCCGCCAGGACGGGGAGGGCGTGATGCGGGCCACGTCGGCGCGCTGGTCGGCGGCGGCGAAGAGGTGGTCGGCCACGCGCGGGCACGAGTTCGCCGGAGCCGCGTGCGCGGCGGCCTGCGGGGCCGCGTAGGCGGAGGCGGACGGGAGGAGGGCGGCCGCGAGGGCGGCGGCGACGACGAGCCGCCGCCGCGGAGAAAAGGTGATCATGATCAGCACCCTTGCCGCACGCGGCCGGGCGTACACGCACTGTCACCCGAAGGTGAGCGTGTGCGGGAGCCGGCTTGACGCCCGTCCGGCTCAGGGGGCCGTCACGAAGTCGATCAGTTCCTCCACCCTGCCCAGCAGGGTGGGTTCGAGGTCCTTGTACGAGCCCACGCGCGACAGGATGTGCTGCCAGGCGGCGCCCGTGTTCGGGGGCCAGCCCAGCTCCCGGCAGATGCCCGTCTTCCAGTCCTGGCCGGGCGGGATCACGGGCCACGCCCCGATGCCCAGCGCGGACGGCTTCACCGCCTGCCAGACGTCCACGTAGGGGTGTCCCGCCACCAGCACGTGCGGCGAGGTCACCGACGCCGCGATACGGGACTCCTTCGAGCCCGGGACCAGGTGGTCCACCAGGATGCCCAGCCGGGCGTCCGCGGCCGGGGCGAAGTCGGCCACGATGGCCGGGAGGTCGTCGATGCCCTCCAGGTACTCCACCACCACGCCCTCGATCCGCAGGTCGTCGCCCCAGACCCGCTCCACCAGCTCGGCGTCGTGGCGGCCCTCCACGTAGATCCGGCCCGCCCGCGCCACCCGGGCCCGCGCGCCCGGCACGGCGATCGAGCCCGACGCCGTACGGGCCGCGGCGGCCGGGCCCCGCGGCGGGCGGGTCAGCGTCACCACCGCGCCCTCCAGCAGGAAGCCGCGCGGCTCCAGCGGGAACACCCGCCGCTTGCCGAAACGGTCCTCCAGCGTCACGGTGCCGGCCTCGCACGCCACCACCGCGCCGCAGAAGTCCGTACCCGCCACCTCCACCACCAGGTCGGGCTCGGCCGCCACCTCGGGCACGGCCTTGGGGCGCTTCCACTGCGGGGTCAGGTCGGGGGAGTACTCGCGCATCCGGCCGAGGGTAGGAGAGCCGCCGCTTTCACGCCTCCGACACGCCGAACCGCGTTGCCAGTGTGTCGCGTTGCGCACGGACAAAAGCCGCGGGGACCACCGCTCCGTGACCCGGCACGTACAGTGCGTCGTCCCCGCCGAGCGACAGCAGCCGGTCCAGCGCCGCCGGCCACTGCCGGGGCACCGCGTCCGGCCCCGCCGACGGATCGCCCGACTCCTCCACCAGGTCCCCGCAGAACACCACCTCCCGCGAGCCCGGCACGAACACCGCGAGATCGTGCCGGGTGTGGCCGGGCCCCACGTTCGCCAGCAGCACCTGCACCCCGCCCAGCTCGAGCGTCCACTCGCCCGACACCAGGTGCCTCGGCACCACGAGCAGGTCCGCGGCCTCGGCCGCCTCGGCCGGAGCCAGTCCGTGCCGCACCGCGTCGGCCCGCAGCTCGTCCCGGCCCCGGCCGTGGCCTTCCAGCAGGGAGTCCAGGCCGACCGCCCCGTAGACCTCGGCCCCCGCGAAGGCGGCCCCGCCCAGCACGTGGTCGAAATGTCCGTGTGTGAATGCGATATGGGTCACGCGCCGGCCCGCCAGCCGCTCTGCCTCGGCCCGCACCTGCGAGCCCTCCCGTACGGACGATCCGGGGTCGATCAGGAGCACCGACTCATCCCCCACCACCAGCCCCACCGTGCAGTCCCACACCGGAAGACGCCGTCGACCGGCCCGCCCGGTCAGCCGTTCCCAGCCCGCCTCTTCCCAACGCACGTCCATGGCGCGACGCTACCGTGACGGGCCGCCCTTGCCAGGGCCTGACCACCCGGCCGTACACTGAGCGGGGGATCTCTGGCACTCGAACGCACAGAGTGCCAACGACCGGGTTCCGACAAACATGGCAACGGACCAGAGCTGGAGGTGTGCGCGCGATGCTCAGCGAACGCAGACTCGAAGTGCTGCGCGCCATCGTCCAGGACTACGTCGGGACGGAGGAGCCGGTCGGCTCCAAAGCGCTCACCGAGCGCCACCGGCTCGGCGTGTCCCCCGCGACCGTGCGCAACGACATGGCCGTGCTGGAGGACGAGGGCTACATCGCCCAGCCCCACACCAGCGCCGGCCGGATCCCGACGGACAAGGGCTACCGGCTCTTCGTCGACAAACTGGCGGGGGTCAAGCCGCTGTCGTCGCCCGAGCGCCGGGCCATCCAGAACTTCCTGGACGGCGCCGTCGACCTCGACGACGTGGTCGGCCGCACCGTGCGGCTGCTCGCGCAGCTGACCCGGCAGGTCGCCGTCGTCCAGTACCCGAGCCTGACCCGCTCCACCGTCCGGCACGTCGAGCTGCTCTCGCTCGCGCCCGCGCGCCTGATGCTCGTGCTGATCACGGACACCGGCCGGGTCGAGCAGCGGCTGATCGACTGCCAGACCCCCTTCGGCGAGAATTCGCTCGCCGATCTGCGGGCGCGGCTCAACAGCCGGGTCGTCGGCCGCCGGTTCACGGACGTGCCGCCGCTCGTGCAGGACCTGCCGGAGTCCTTCGACGCGGAGGACCGGGCGACGGTCACGGTTGTCCTGGCCACCCTCCTCGAGACCCTGGTCGAGGAAGCCGAAGAGCGGCTGATGATCGGCGGCACCGCCAATCTCACCCGCTTCGGACACGATTTTCCCCTGACGATCAGGCCGGTGCTCGAAGCGCTGGAGGAGCAGGTCGTGCTCCTCAAGCTGTTGGGCGAGGCCAGTGAGTCGGGAATGGCCGTACGGATCGGGCATGAGAATGCCTATGAGGGACTGAACTCCACGTCGGTCGTCTCGGTCGGCTACGGTTCGGGCGGCGAAGCAGTCGCCAAACTCGGCGTGGTCGGACCGACCCGCATGGACTACCCCGGAACGATGGGAGCGGTACGCGCAGTGGCACGTTACGTCGGACAGATCCTGGCGGAGTCGTAAGTGGCCACGGACTACTACGCCGTACTCGGCGTGCGCCGCGACGCATCGCAGGACGAGATCAAGAAGGCCTTCCGGCGCCTCGCGCGTGAACTCCACCCGGATGTGAATCCGGACCCGAAGACGCAGGAGCGCTTCAAGGAGATCAACGCGGCCTACGAGGTGCTCTCGGACCCGCAGAAGAAGCAGGTCTTCGACCTCGGCGGCGACCCGCTGTCCTCCTCGGGCGGCGGCGGTGGCGCGGGCGGCTTCGGAGCCGGTGGCTTCGGCAACTTCTCCGACATCATGGACGCCTTCTTCGGCCAGGCCTCGCAGCGCGGACCGCGCTCGCGGACCCGCCGGGGCCAGGACGCCATGATCCGCCTCGACCTGGAACTGGACGAGGCCGCCTTCGGCACCACCAAGGACATCCAGGTCGACACGGCCGTCATCTGCACCACCTGCTCCGGAGAGGGTGCCGCCCCCGGCACCTCGGCGCAGACGTGTGACATGTGCCGCGGCCGCGGTGAGGTCTCGCAGGTCACCCGGTCCTTCCTGGGCCAGGTCATGACCTCGCGCCCCTGCCCCCAGTGCCAGGGCTTCGGCACCGTGGTCCCGACCCCGTGCCCCGAGTGCGCGGGCGACGGACGGGTCCGCTCCCGCCGCAGCCTGACGGTCAAGATCCCGGCCGGCGTCGAGAACGGCACCCGGATCCAGCTCGCGGGCGAGGGCGAGGTCGGCCCCGGCGGCGGCCCCGCCGGCGACCTGTACGTGGAGATCCACGAGCTGCCGCACCCGACCTTCCAGCGGCGCGGGGACGACCTGCACTGCACCGTCACCATCCCGATGACGGCCGCGGCCCTGGGCACCAAATGCCCGCTGGAGACGCTGGACGGCCTGGAGGAGATCGACATCCGGCCCGGCACCGGCTCCGGGCAGGCGATCCCGCTGCACGGGCGCGGCGTCACGCACCTGCGCGGCGGCGGCCGGGGCGACCTGATCGTCCACGTCGAGGTCACCACCCCGGGCAAGCTGGACCCCCAGCAGGAGGACCTGCTGCGCCAGCTCGCGAAGCTGCGCGGCGAGGAGCGGCCGACGGGCCAGTTCGCGCCGGGTCAGCAGGGGCTGTTCAGCCGCCTGAAGGACGCGTTCAACGGCCGCTGAGCGACCTGCGGGATCTCGTACGAGCCCGGTCCGGGGATGCCCCGGACCGGGCTCCGTGCATCCCCCGGCGCCGCCCCCGCACGTTCCCCCGTACTTCCCTCAAGGCCGGAGGGAAGCGGACTATGCCAGGCGAATGCCGTGATTCGGTCCCGTGAGCGGGACATGGCACGATGCAGACCATGTCCTCCGCACCGAACGGTCTCTCCCCGTACCCGATCGTGCAGGCTCCCATGGCAGGCGGCGCCTCCTGCCCGCCGCTCGCCGCCGCCGTGTGCGAGGCGGGTGGGCTGGGCTTCCTGGCCGGCGGCTACAAGACCGCCGACGGCATGTACCAGGAGATCAAACAGCTGCGCGCGCTCACCCGGCGCCCGTTCGGCGTGAACCTCTTCATGCCGCAGACCGGTTACGTCGACCCCGCCGCGGTGGAGGCGTACCGCGGGCAGCTCGCCGGCGAGGCCAGCTGGTACTCGATCTCCCTCGCCGAGGAGGAGATCCTCGGCACCTGCGACGACGGCTACGACGCCAAGCTCGCCATCCTCGTCGAAGACCCCGTCCCGGTGGTCTCCTTCACCTTCGGCTGCCCCCCGCCCGTCGCCTTCGACTGCCTGCGCAAGGTCGGTACGTACACGGTCGTCACCGTGACGTCGGTCGACGAGGCCCGCATCGCGCAGGCGGCCGGCGCCGACGCGCTCTGCGTCCAGGGCGTGGAGGCGGGCGGCCACCAGGGCACCTTCCGCGACGACCCGCAGGCCGACGGCACGGCGAGCGTGGGCCTGCTCGCGCTGGTGGCCCAGGTACGGGAAGCCGTGGCCCTGCCGCTCATCGCGGCGGGCGGCCTGATGCGCGGCTCGCAGATCGCCGCGCTGCTGGCGGCGGGCGCCGAGGCGGCGCAGCTCGGCACCGCGTTCCTGGCGTGCCCGGAGTCCGGTGCGGACCCGCAGCACAAGAAGGCGCTGACGGACCCGCTGTTCGTGCGCACCGAGCTGACCCGGGCGTTCTCCGGGCGGCCGGCCCGCGGGCTCGTCAACCGGTTCATGCGCGAGCACGGGCCGTACGCCCCGGCCGCGTACCCGCAGATCCACCACATGACCTCGCCGCTGCGCAAGGCCGCCGCGGCGGCCGGGGACCCGCAGGGCATGGCGCTGTGGGCGGGCCAGGGGCACCGGCTGGCGCGGGCCCTGCCCGCCGGGGAGCTGGTGGAGGTGCTGGCGGCGGAAGTCGCCGAGGCCCAGAGCGCGTTGAAGGCAAGACAGATGAGGAGTGCGTCATGACCGCCCCCGTGTTCGTGGTCGAAGAGGTCCCCGCGGGACCGGAGTTCGTCCTGGACGGTCCCGAGGGCCGGCACGCGGTGTCCGTGAAGCGGCTGAACCCCGGCGAGGCGGTGGTCCTCGCGGACGGCCGCGGCCGGTGGGCCGAGGCCGTGGTGAAGGCGGCGGAGGGCAAGGACCGGCTGGTCGTGTCGGTGTCCGGGCTCTTCGAGGAGGCGGAGCCGGCCGTCCGGATCACCGTGGTCCAGGCGCTGCCCAAGGGGGACCGCGGCGAGGTCGCGGTCGAGACCATGACCGAGACCGGGGTGGACGCGATCGTCCCCTGGCAGGCCTCCCGCTGCATCACCCAGTGGCGCGGCGACCGGGGCGCCAAGTCCCTGGCCAAGTGGCGGGCCACGGCCCGGGAGGCGGGCAAGCAGTCCCGCCGGGTGCGCTTCCCGGAGGTCGCGGAGGCACTGTCCACGAAGCAGGTGGCGGCGCTGCTCGCCGAGGCCGACCTGGCGGTGGTGCTCCACGAGGACCGGGACGCGCCCTCGGGCGCCCTGGCCACGGCGGAACTGCCCGCCGCGGGCTCCATCGTGCTGGTGGTGGGCCCGGAGGGCGGGGTCTCCCCGGACGAGCTCGCGGCCTTCGCGGCCGCCGGGGCCCACCCGTACCGCCTGGGTCCCTCGGTGCTGCGCACCTCCACGGCGGGCACCGCGGCGGCGGCGGTCCTGCTGGCGCGGACGGGCCGCTGGTCCTGACGGGCCGTCGGCGGCGGCGGGATGCCGGATACGATGCCGGGGCTGATCAACGTCAGCGTCAATGTCATCGTCATCGGAAGGCTCAGCCATGGCCGGGGAACCGCAGGCAGACTGCCTGTTCTGCAAGATCGTCACGGGGGAGGTCCCGGCGACCGTGGTCCGGGAGACCGGGACGACCGTCGCCTTCCGGGACATCAACCCGCAGGCGCCGAGCCACGTGCTCGTGATCCCGAAGGTGCACTACCCCGACGCGGCAGCCCTCGCGGCCGCCGAACCGGCCGTCGCCGCCGACCTGCTGCGCGAGGCCGGGCAGATCGCCGCGGACGAGAAGGTCGACGACCACGGCTACCGGATCGTGTTCAACACCGGCGCCGGCGCGGGCCAGACCGTCTTCCACGCCCACGCGCACGTCCTCGGGGGCCGCGGTCTCCAGTGGCCCCCCGGATAGACCGTGTCCGTACGCGAGTTCGTGGTGCTGGGCACCGCCAGCCAGGTGCCCACACGCCAGCGCAACCACAACGGCTACCTGCTGCGCTGGGACGGCGAGGGCATCCTCTTCGACCCGGGCGAGGGCACCCAGCGCCAGATGCTCCGCGCCGGGGTGGCCGCGCACGACATCAACCGGATCTGCGTCACCCATTTCCACGGTGACCACAGCCTCGGGCTGGCCGGGGTGATCCAGCGCATCAACCTCGACCGGGTCCCGCACCCGGTCACCGCGCACTACCCGGCCTCCGGGCAGCGGTTCTTCGACCGGCTGCGGTACGCGACGGCCTACCGCGAGACGGTGCGGCTGGCCGAGGCGCCGGTGGCCGGGGGCGGGGTGCTGGCGCGCGGGGACTCGTACGTCCTGGAGGCCCGCAGGCTCTCGCACCCGGTGGAGTCCTTCGGCTACGGGATCACCGAGCCGGACGGGCGCCGGATACTGCCGGAGCTGCTCGCGCGGCACGGGATCAAGGGGCCCGACGTGGGCCGGATCCAGCGCGAGGGGCGGCTGGACGGGGTCACGCTGGAGGAGGTCAGCGAGCCGAAGCCGGGGCAGCGGTTCGCGTTCGTCATGGACACCCGGCTGTGTGACGGCGTGGACGAGCTCGCGGAGGGCTGCGACATGCTGGTGATCGAGTCGACGTTCCTGGACGCGGACGTCCAACTGGCCACCGATCACGGGCACCTCACCGCGGGGCAGGCCGCGGGGGTGGCGCGGGACGGGGGAGTGCGCCACCTCGTGCTGACGCACTTCTCGCAGCGGTACTCCGACCCGTCGGAGTTCGAACGGCAGGCGCGGGCGGCCGGTTTCGAGGGCGAGCTGACGATCGCCTCGGACCTGAGCCGGGTTCCGCTCCCGAAGCGCCCCTGACGTCTGCCCCGGCCCCGCTCGTCTGCGGCTCCGCCCCCAGCCCCCCGCGCCTCAATCGCCGGCGGGGCCGGATGCGGCTGATGTCGCCTTTCGGGTGGCCGGATCACCCACCGGGCCTTTCCGGCGGCGGGACGCGGGGGAGGGCAGGAGGACGCGCAGCGGGCGGGGGCGGAGCGTGAGCTGCGTGATGCGCAGTTCCGGGGAGCCCACGCGGGGGACCGACGCCGTGCCCGCGGCGAGCACGGCCGCCGCCGCACCACCACGCCGCCGCACCGAGCCCGGCACCAGCGGCCGCCCGCCGACGTGCAGCGCGACGGCGGCCATCGGCCCGGCCACGGCCAGCAGCAGCCCGCCCAGCACCAGCCCCGTCGCGGGGAAGCCCGCGCCCTCTGCCAGCAGGCTCCCGGCGACGGGCCCGCACGCCACCCCGAGCGAGGACGCGGAGCCGACCAGAACCGCCCACCGTCCGCGCGGATCCAGCGCGGCCGCGAGGCCGATGGCGTACGAGAGGACGACGGGGTAGAGCGCGTTCCAGAGGATCTCCCCGGCGGCGAAGGCGCCGAGGCCGTGCGCGTTCGAGGACAGCACCACGCAGCCGGCGATGAGCGCCGTGCCCGCCCCGACGGGGACGGCCCGGCCGAGCCTGGCGCCGAGCGCGGACGCGGCGGTGACCCCGAGCAGACCCGCGCCGAGCGCCGCCGCGAAGACGATGCCCAGGGTGACCTCGGACAGCCCCGCCTGCTGGGCGCCGATGCGGCCGCTGACGCCCCACAGCGCGTTCTGCGCCAGCGACCACAGCATCAGGGCGCCGGCCAGCACCACCCCGGCCCGCGGGTACGGCAGCCGCCCGCCGGCCCGTACGGCGGCCTCCCCGCCCGTCGCCCGGCCCGTCGCCCCGCCGAGCCGCCCGGTCGCCGGCCAGACCAGCGCGGCGACCAGCGCGATGGCCGCGAACGGCAGCCGGTGGCCCCCGCCGAGCCGCGGCAGCGTCAGGTACAGCGCCCCGGCGGCGGCCGAGACCGACAGCAGGCCGAGCGCGGAGGTGCGGTGCGGGTCCCGTTGCGCGGCGATCCCGGACGCGGCCACGGCGGTGGCGCTGCCGGAGCCGAAGCCCCCGACGACCGCGCCCGCCACCACCAGCGGGAGCACGGTGGTCGCGGCCGCGGTCCCGTAGCCCACGAGGGCGAGCAGCAGCCCGAGCCGGGCCGCCCGGCGGGGGCCGTGGCGCGGGATCCGCGAGGCGAGGGTGAATCCGGCGGCGGCGGAGCCGAGCAGCAGGACCGAGCCGATCAGCCCGGCCTGGGCGGGGCTCAGCGGGAGGTGTGCGTCCAGCCGGCCGACGACGGTCGGGAGCAGGTACGGGGCGACGTAACCGGCGGTGAAGAGCGCGACGAGCGGCCAGGCGGCGGGCTGCGCGGAGGTGTGCGTGGACACGGGCTTTCCAGGTGGTGCGAGGGTGGTGCGAGGGCGTGTCCGCAAAGTGGTGCCAGGGCGCCCGACGGGCGCCCCGGTGAGAGCGGGGCCCCTGTCTATCAAGCGGCCGGAGTTGCGGAAAAGGGCCTTTCGGTGGTGATCTGCGTCACACTGGGTTTTGATCCTTGCTCAGGCGGGGATAGCTGCCAGCTTTCCCCCGCCCTTTCTTCGCATGTCCCCTTGCAGAAACGACCCTTCGCCCCTTCAATCCGCACACGCACCAAACGGGGAGTACACCGTGACCAGTCGGGACGACCGCAACAGCCCCTCCACCGCCGTCGAGGCAGCGGCCGCCGGGGAGGCCGTTGACCCGCTCGGTCCGCTGCGCGATCCCCAGGAACCGGGCTGCGACGTCTTCCTGACCGGCACGGTCTTCCTCGACATCATCTTCACGGGCCTCGACTCGGCCCCGGTGCGCGGTACCGAGTCCTGGGCGCGCGGCATGGGATCGAGCCCCGGCGGCGTCGCCAACATGGCCACCGCCCTGGCCAGGCTCGGCCTGCGCACCGCGCTGGCCGCCGCCTTCGGGGACGACCACTACGGCGAGTACTGCTGGGACGCGCTCGAACAGGGCGAGGGCATCGACCTCTCGATGTCGCGCACCGTCCCCGGCTGGCACAGCCCGGTCACGGTCTCCATGGCGTACGAGGGCGAGCGCACGATGGTCTCGCACGGCCACGAGGCACCGCCCCCGCCGGGCGCCCTCCCGCAGTGCCCGCCGGCGGCCCGCGCCGCCGTGGCCTCGCTGGGGCCCGGCGGCGGGGAGGAATGGGTCGCGCAGGCCGCGCGGCGCGGCTCGCGGATCTTCGCGGACGTGGGGTGGGACGAGAGCGGGCGCTGGGACCTGGGGGCGCTGGCCGACCTGGAGCACTGCGAGGCCTTCCTGCCGAACGCGGGGGAGGCCATGCGGTACACGCGCACCGACTGCCCGCGGGCCGCGGCCCGGGCGCTCGCCCGAAAGGTGCCGATCGCGGTGGTGACCATGGGCGCGGAGGGCTCGTACGCGGTGGACGGGCGCACGGGGGAGACGGCCGAGGTCCCGGCGATCACGGTGGACGCCCTGGACCCGACCGGCGCGGGCGACGTGTACGTGGCGGGCTTCGTGACCGGCACCCTGGCGGGCTGGCCGCTGGCGGACCGGCTGGCCTTCGCGGGTCTCACCGCGGCCCTGTCGGTGCAGGAGTTCGGCGGCTCCCTGTCGGCCCCCGGCTGGCCGGAGGTGTCCCACTGGTGGCGGGCCGCCCCGGAGGCCCTGCGCAGCCGCTACGCCTTCCTGGACGAGCTGATCCCCCGGGGCGCCACCCAGGCGGCGCGCCGCCGGGCGGTCCCGACGATCGGCTTCCGGCACCCGGTGTAGGGCCAGGTCCAGGTCCCCGTCCAGGCCCCCGGCGCGGGGCCGTCCGGCGGGGCGGGGGAAAACCCCTCGGGGAAGGGCCGTCGGCGACGTAGGCTTGGTATTCCGGAGGTCGTCGATCGGCGCGGCCCCTCAGCGGGAGGTATGCGCAGGCCACAGTGCCGGCCCATGACTCAGACACCGAGAGCCCACACCCCCGCGCCGGGGCAGGCGCGAGCCCACTTCACCGTTCCGGCCACGCATCCGATGGTGACGGTCCTCGGCTCGGGCGACGCCCTGTTGCGCGTGATCGAGAAGGCCTTCCCGAAGGCCGACATCCATGTTCGGGGCAATCAGGTCAGCGCGATCGGCGGAGCGGCGGAAGTCGCCCTGATCCAGCACCTGTTCGACGAGATGATGCTGGTGCTCCGCACCGGGCAGCCGATGACGGAGGACGCAGTGGAACGCTCGATCGCCATGCTCAAGTCGAGCCGCAACGGCGAGGGCCCGGACGAGACGCCCGCCGAGGTGCTCACCCAGAACATCCTCTCCAGCCGCGGGCGCACCATCCGCCCCAAGACCCTCAACCAGAAGCGGTACGTCGACGCGATCGACAAGAACACGATCGTCTTCGGCATCGGCCCCGCCGGTACCGGCAAGACCTACCTCGCCATGGCCAAGGCGGTCCAGGCCCTGCAGTCCAAGCAGGTCAGCCGGATCATCCTGACCCGCCCCGCCGTCGAGGCCGGGGAGCGGCTCGGCTTCCTGCCGGGCACGCTCTTCGACAAGATCGACCCGTACCTGCGCCCGCTCTACGACGCACTGCACGACATGATCGACCCGGATTCGATCCCGCGCCTCATGGCGGCGGGCACGATCGAGGTGGCCCCGCTGGCCTACATGCGAGGCCGCACCCTCAATGAGGCGTTCGTCGTCCTCGACGAGGCGCAGAACACGACCGCCGAGCAGATGAAGATGTTCCTGACCCGGCTCGGCTTCGACTCGAAGATCGTCGTCACCGGTGACGTCACGCAGGTCGACCTGCCCGGTGGCGCCAAGAGCGGTCTGCGCCAGGTCCAGGAGATCCTCGAAGGGGTTCCGGACATCCACTTCTCGCGGCTCACGTCCGAGGATGTCGTCCGGCACAAGCTCGTCGGCCGTATCGTCGATGCGTACGAGAAGTACGACGACAGCCAGGCCGACCGGTCCAGCCAGGACAGCCGGCAGGCCCGGAACGGCCACCAGCGGAAGTAGAAGTCAGCGCACCATGTCGATCGACGTCAACAACGAGTCCGGAACCGAGGTCGACGAGCAGGCGATCCTCGACATCGCCCGCTACGCGCTCACCCGGATGCGGATCCACCCGCTCTCCGAGCTGTCCGTCATCGTCGTCGACGAGGCGGCGATGGAGCAGCTCCACATCCAGTGGATGGACCTGCCCGGACCCACCGACGTCATGTCGTTCCCGATGGACGAGCTCCGTCCGCCGGCGAAGGACGACGAGGAGCCCCCGCAGGGGCTCCTCGGTGACATCGTGCTCTGCCCCGAAGTGGCCAAGAAGCAGGGCGAAGAGGCCCCGACGCAGCACTCCATGGACGAGGAGCTCCAGCTCCTGACCGTCCACGGGGTGCTGCACCTGCTCGGCTACGACCACGAGGAGCCGGACGAGAAGGCCGAGATGTTCGGCCTGCAGGCGGCCATCGTCGACGGCTGGCGCGGTGAGCGGGGGATGACCGGCGCCTCGCCCGCCCCGACCGTCTCGTGACCGCCCCCCAACTGATCACCGGCGCGGTCCTGCTGGTGGTGGTGGCCTGGTTCGCGGCGTGCGCCGAGTCCGGGATCGCCCGCATTTCGAGCTTCCGTGCCGAGCAGGCCGTACGGGACGGGCGGCGCGGCAGCGCCAAGCTGGTCCAGGTCGCCGGCGATCCGACGCGCTACCTCAATGTCGCGCTGCTGGTCCGGGTCACCTGCGAGATGGCGGCGGGCGTGCTCGTCACGTACGTCTGCCTCGACGAGTTCGGCGAGAACTGGACCGCGCTGATCGTGGCCATCGCCGTGATGGTGCTGGTCTCCTTCGTCGCCGTGGGCGTGTCCCCGCGCACGATCGGCCGCCAGCACCCGCTCAACACCGCCACGGCGGCCGCGTACGTACTCGTGCCGCTGGCCCGGATCATGGGCCCCGTCCCGCAACTGCTGATCCTCATCGGCAACGCGCTCACGCCGGGCAAGGGCTTCCGCAAGGGGCCGTTCGCCTCCGAGGCCGAGCTGCGCGCGATGGTGGACCTGGCGGAGAAGGAATCGCTGATCGAGGACGACGAGCGCCGGATGGTGCACCAGGTCTTCGAGCTCGGCGACACCCTCGTGCGCGAGGTGATGGTGCCGCGCACGGACCTGATCTGCATCGAGCGGTACAAGACGGTCCGTCAGGCGACCACGCTCGCCCTGCGGTCGGGCTTCTCGCGGATACCGGTGACCGGGGAGAACGAGGACGACATCGTCGGGATCGTCTACCTGAAGGACCTGGTCCGCAAGACCCACATCAGCCGCGAGGCGGAGTCCGACCTGGTCTCCACGGTCATGCGGCCGGCGGTCTTCGTGCCCGACACCAAGAACGCGGGCGACCTGCTGCGCGAGATGCAGTTGGTACGCAACCACGTGGCCGTCGTCATCGACGAGTACGGCGGCACCGCGGGCATCGTCACCATCGAGGACATCCTGGAGGAGATCGTCGGCGAGATCACCGACGAGTACGACCGGGAGCTGCCGCCGGTGGAGGACCTCGGGGCGAACCGCTACCGGGTCACGGCGCGGCTGGACATCACCGACCTCGGGGAGCTGTTCAAGGTCGAGGCCTTCGACGACGAGGACGTGGAGACGGTCGGCGGGCTGCTGGCGAAGGCGCTGGGCCGGGTGCCGATCGCGGGCGCCTCGACGGTGGTGGACCTGCCGGACGGGCGTCCGCTGCGGCTGACCGCCGAGTCCCCGGCGGGGCGGCGGAACAAGATCGTGACCGTGCTGGTCGAGCCGGTGGTCCCGGCGGCGGCCGAGGGCGTGGAGGGCGAGTGACCCCGGAGCAGCTCCGGGCGCTCTGCCTGGACTTCAACGCGGCGGTGGAGGAGTTCCCCTTCACGCCCGAGACCTCGGTGTTCAAGGTGCTGGGGAAGGTGTTCGCGCTGTCGGCGCTGGACGGTCAGCCGCTCAAGGTCAACCTCAAGTGCGATCCGGAGCAGGCGGTCCGGCTGCGTCAGGAGCACGAGGCGATCGTGCCGGGCTGGCACATGAACAAGCGGCACTGGAACACGGTGACGGTCGGCGGCCCGGGAGCGCTGCCGGAGGCCCTGGTGCGGGAGCTGGTGGAGGACTCGTACGACCTGGTGGTCGCGGGTCTGCCGCGGGCGCAGCGGCTGCGACTTGACCGCGCGTGAGCTGCGGCCGCGGATGAAGCCCCCGCCCGGGATTCCTCGGGCCCAAGGTCACTGATCCCGAGGACTTTCGGACCGCGGGTCGCGCCTTGGCCGGCACTTAGGTTGGGCATTGCACCGCCAAGATCCAGGGGGGACAGGCGGACGGAGGGGAGAGCGCGTCGGCGGGGCCGTTGTAGGGCCCGGCCGACGCGCTCCATATGCTTCGGGGCATGACCGACAGCACGGGGATCGACCCCGAAGACAGCAAGATCATCACGCTGGCGCGCAGCGCCCGGGCCCGCAACGGCGTGCCCGAGGGGGCGGCGGTCCGGGATGAGACGGGTCGTACCTACGTCGCCGGGACCGTCGAGCTGGACTCCCTGAAGCTGAGCGCCCTGCAGACGGCCGTCGCGATGGCCGTGGCCAGCGGCGCCCGGTCCCTGGAGGCCGCCGCCGTCGTCAGCGCGGCCGACGCCCCCTCGGACGCCGACCGCGCCGCGGTCCGCGACCTCGGCGGCCCGGCCACCCCGGTCCTGCTCGCGGCCCCGGACGGCACCCTGAAGTCCACCACCCCGGCCGGCTGACCCCTCAGACGGCGGCCGGGACCGGGCGGCGGCGGATCACCATCGCCATCAGCGCGGCCATCGCGCACAGCGCCCCCGACGCGTACCAGACCATGTCGTACGTGCCGAACACATCGCGCGCCAGGCCCCCGAGGAAGGCCACCAGCGCCGCGCCCACCTGGTGCGAGGCCAGGACCCAGCCGAAGACGATCGCGCTGTCCTCCCCGTAGTGCTCGCGGCACAGCGCGATGGTCGGCGGCACGGTCGCGACCCAGTCCAGGCCGTAGAAGACGATGAACAGCAACATCGGCGGGTGCACGGACGGGGCCATCAGCATCGGCAGGAACAGCAGCGAGATCCCGCGCAGGGCGTAGTAGACGGCGAGCAGCCGGCGCGCCTCGAAGCGGTCCGTGAACCAGCCCGAGGCGATGGTGCCGACCACGTCGAAGACGCCGATCACCGCCAGCAGTCCGGCCGCCGCCGTCACCGGCATGCCGTGGTCGTGGGCCGCGGGCACGAAGTGCGTCTTGACCAGGCCGTTGGTCGAGGCCCCGCAGATCGCGAAGGTGCCCGCCAGCAGCCAGAACGGGCCGGTCCGGGCCGCCTTGAGCAGCACCGCCACCGCGCGCCGCGCCGCACCCGGAACCGGCGCGGGCTTGGGCGCGTACGTCCCGCCGTACGGGGCGAGGCCCACGTCGGCCGGGTGGTCGCGCAGCAGCAGCCACACGAAGGGGACCACCGCCAGGGCCGCCAGGGAGACGGTGACCGCCGCCGGGCGCCAGCCGTGGTGTTCCACCAGCCAGGACAGCAGCGGCAGGAAGATCAGCTGACCGGACGCGCCGGCCGCGGTGAGGATGCCGGTGACCAGGCCGCGCCGGGCGGTGAACCAGCGGTTGGTCACCGTCGCCGCGAAGGCCAGCGCCATCGAACCGCTGCCCAGCCCGACCAGGACGCCCCAGTACAGCACCAGTTGCCAGGACGCGGTCATCCACACCGTGGCCACCGATCCGGCGGATATGACGGTCAGTGCGAACGCGACGACCCGGCGGATGCCGAAGCGGTCCATCAGCGCGGCCGCGAAGGGCGCGGTGAGCCCGTACAGCGCGAGGTTCACGGAGACGGCGAAGCCGATCGTGCCGCGCGACCAGTCGAACTCGTCGTGCAGCGGCTCGATCAGCAGCCCGGGCAGGGAGGCGAAGGCGGCGGCGCCGATGATCGTCACGAAGCCGACGGCCGCCGCGAACCAGGCGCGGTGCACGCGCCCGGGCCGCCGGGGGGCGGCGGCGGAGGCGGGGCCGCCGGGGGAGGTGGGGGAGGCCGGTGTGGAGGCGGGGGTGGGGGCTGTCTGCGTCACGCAGTCAGCTTCCGGCGCGGGGGCCCCGTACGACAGTGGCCTGACCGACATGCTTCGGTACGATCGGGCCATGGACCCCGAGCCCTCGCCCGTCCCGGCATCCCGCGCGCACCGGGTCGTCGTCCTCGCCCTCGCCGGGCTGCTGCCCTTCGAACTGGGCATCCCGCACCGGATCTTCGGGCGCGCCAAGGATCCGGCCGGCCGCCCGCTGTACGAGATCCTCACCTGCGGGCTCGCCCCGGGACCGGTGCGCACCGACGCCGACTTCGCCGTCCACGTCGAGCACGGGCCCGAGCTGCTCGCCACGGCCGACACGGTGGTGGTGCCCGCCTCCTACGAGTTGGGTCCGGCGTACGAGCACGGGCGGCTCAGTGGCGAACTGGCGGCCGCCCTCGCGCACATCCGGCCCGGCACCCGGCTCGTCTCCATCTGCACGGGCGGGTACGTGCTGGCCGCCGCGGGGTATTTGGACGGCCGCCGGGCCACGACCCACTGGGCCTCCGCCGAGCACTTCCAGCGGACCTTCCCCGCCGTACGGGTGGACGCGGGCGTGCTCTACACCGACGACGGGGACGTGCTGACCTCCGCCGGTGTCGCCGCCGGCATCGACCTGTGCCTGCACATCGTGCGCCGCGACCACGGCGCGGCCGTCGCGAACGACGTGGCCCGGCGCACCGTCGTACCGCCCCACCGGGACGGCGGGCAGGCGCAGTTCATCGACCGCCCGGTGCCGCAGCCGCAGCTGGCCAGCACGACGGCGGCCCGGGCGTGGGTGCTGGACCGGCTCCACGAGCCGCTGCGGCTCACCGACCTGGCCCGGCAGGAAGCCATGTCGGTACGGACCTTCACGCGCCGCTTCCGGGAGGAGTCGGGGGTCAGCCCCGGCGAGTGGATCGTCGGGCAGCGGGTGGAGCGGGCCCGGCGGCTGCTGGAGCAGACGGACCTGCCGATGGAACAGGTGGCGCGGGAGACGGGCTTCGGGGCGGCGCAGTCGCTGCGCAAGCACGTGCAGGCGGCGCTGGGGGTGACGCCGACGGCCTACCGGCGCACCTTCCGCGCGACCGCGACCGCGAGCGCGACCGCGGTCCCGGGCCCGGGTCCGGCGCCCGGCCCGGGGGGACCCGCCGACCCTCCCATCTCCTGATGGGACATCAGTTGGTGCCGGGTCCGTGCATTGACTTATCCCGCCCCCCGCTCGTGAATGTCCCCCTGGCGCGGCGCGGAACCCAGGGGGCGGGCAGTGCGAGCAGGGACGCGGCACAGGAGATGGTCGGCGGCCGTCGGCGTGGCCGTACTCGCGGCCGGGGCCGCGGGTGCGCTGAGTGCGCCGGCCGCCGCCGATGGGGAAACGCCGCCGGGGCAGGTGGAGTTCCCGAGCCGTTGCCTGCCGCCGCAGGAGGCCGGGCTGCCGCCCGCCGACGGGACCACCACGGCCCGGATCACGGTCGGCGACCCGCAGCCGCGCGTCGGCGACACCGTCACCGTGACCTACCAGGTGACCAGCACGCCCGCCGTGAACCCGGTCGGCGGTGAGCTGCCCGCCGACGTGCTGACCCCGACCGGGGTGATCGTGCTCGGGGGAGCGCAGAACGGCCGGGTCACGGTCGTCGGGGCCAAGCGGAACGAGCCCGTCGGGGCGGGCGCGGCCCTGCCCGGCGTCACCATGACCGGGACCTTCACCGTCACCGCGCCGGGCGGGATCACCCTCACCCCCGGCGGCTACACCCTGCACACCAGCCACCTCCTCGACCTGGACACCACCTGCGAGGCCGCGACCGCCACCGCGGCCCCCGTCGCCGAAGGGCTCACGGCCACTGCGCTGCCCACGGCCAACCTGCGGGGCGTCTCGCTCGGCGCGGCCTCCGGGAAACCGGGCGCCAAGGTCAAGGTCACCGGTGCCGGCTTCGCCCCCGGCGCCGCCGTGACCCTGGCCGGGCGCGCGGGCGCGGCCGAGACCGCCGACCGGGTCGCGGCCACCGCCGACGAGCTGGGGGTGGTCCTGGCGGAGCTGGCGGTCACCGACAGGGCGACCACGGGCGTGGTGGCGTACGAGGGCGCGGCCTGGTCGGCGGGGCTGGGCTCCGGACCGGCCGCGTACACGGTCATCGACGCCGCCCCGATGCCGCCGGGCACGCAGAAGGTGACGGCGGTGGTGGAGCCGGGCGCGCTGGGCATGACCCAGGCCGGCGAGAGCGTGACGCTGGGCGCGGTCCCGTACGGCGACGGCGGCGCGGCCCCCGGGCGGATCGGGACCGTGACCGTCAAGGACGCCCGCGGGGGCCCGGCCGGGTGGTCGCTGATCGGCAAGGTCACGGACTTCACGGGTCCGGGCGGGGCCCGCATCCCGGGCGCGTCCCTGAGCTGGACCCCGTCCTGCACGGCCGCCGCGGGCAGCCCGAGCGCGTGTACGCCGGGCAGTGCGGGTGTGGTCGGGCCGGACGGTGCGGTGCTGGCGTCGACCGCGGACGCCGCGCTGGTCGGCGGCACGTTCGCGGTGGACGCGACGGTCGCGCTCCGGATCCCGCCGTACACCGCGCCGGGCGCCTACACCGCGGTGCTGACCCTGACCCTGTCGTGACCCCGCCCCGCCCTTCCGCCGATACCCGGGCGCTGCCCGGACCCGCGCCTCGGACGCCGGCGGGGCTGAGATGGCCCTGGTGGGCCGCACGGGCCGTGACTGCCGTCGCCGCCGTGCTGGTCGGGGTCGGGCTGTTCGGCGCAGCCGGGCCGGCCGCCGCCGCGGACAACGGCCAGTGGTCCGTGCTCCCCGCCGCCAACACCGTCGGCCAGCGGCCGTACTTCTACCTCTCCGCCGCCCCCGGCGCAGCGGTCAGCGACTCCGTCACCGTCGCCAACCGCACCGACCGCCCCCGCACCTTCCGCCTCTACGCCGCCGACGCCTACAACACCGCCCGCGACGGCGGCTTCGCGCTGCGCGGCCCCGAGGAGCCCCGCCGCGCCACCGCAGCCTGGGCCCGGCTCGACCGGGAGCGGGTGACCGTGCCCGCCGGCGCGGCGGTCAGCGTCGGCTTCACGCTCACCGTCCCCGACCGGGCCGAGCCGGGGGACCACCCCGGCGCCATCGTCGCCCTGGAGGAGCAGCCCGCCGCGGCCACCGCGCAGGGGATCGGCGTACAGCAAGCCGTCGCCGCCCGGCTGTACCTCCGGGTCACCGGCCCCACCGCCCCCGCCCTCGCCGTCGAGGACCTCCGGGTCACGCCGCACGGGTCCGGCGCGGAGGTCTCGTACACGCTGCACAACCTCGGCAACGTCACCCTGCGCCCCCGCGCCACCCTCACCGCCTCCGCAACCCTCGGCCGCCGGCTCCTCGACCGCACGCTCACCGGCCTCCCGGCCGAACTGTTGCCGGGCCGCCAGGTGCGGCTCACCACCGGCTGGGCGGACCCGCCGACGGTGGAATGGGCCCAGGTCACGGTGGTGGCGGGGGCCTCGGGGACCAGCGCGCGGGCGAGCGCCGACTACGCCGCGCACCCCTCCCTGACGGCCTGGCTCGCGGGCGTCCTCGCCCTCGCGGCGGTGG
Organism: Streptomyces sp. NPDC060028; assembly: GCF_042736725.1. Lineage (NCBI taxonomy): Bacteria > Bacillati > Actinomycetota > Actinomycetes > Kitasatosporales > Streptomycetaceae > Streptomyces > Streptomyces sp. NPDC060028. Next base: position 33,035 of record NZ_JBHWVJ010000067.1, read on the forward strand.
CCTGGTCGGCGCTGGGAGCCGCATCGGGGAGAATGGCCCGTATGAGCGATCGTTCCCCCGAGTCCACCAGCCCGCACCGTGCGGGCTTCGCCTGCTTCATCGGCCGCCCCAACGCGGGGAAGTCGACCCTGACCAACGCACTCGTGGGCACCAAGGTCGCGATCACCTCCAACCGGCCGCAGACCACCCGCCACACCGTCCGCGGCATCGTGCACCGCCCCGACGCCCAGCTCGTCCTGGTCGACACGCCCGGCCTGCACAAGCCGCGCACGCTCCTCGGCGAGCGGCTGAACGACGTCGTGCGCACCACCTGGGCCGAGGTCGACGTCATCGGCTTCTGCCTGCCGGCCGACCAGAAGCTCGGCCCGGGCGACAAGTTCATCGCGAAGGAGCTCGCGGGGATCAAGAAGACCCCCAAGATCGCCATCGTGACGAAGACCGACCTCGTCGACTCCAAGCAGCTCGCCGAGCAGCTCCTCGCGATCCACCAGCTCAGCGCGGAGCTGGGCTTCGAGTGGGCCGAGATCGTCCCGGTCTCGGCCGTCGGCGACAGCCAGGTCCAGCTGCTGGCCGACCTGATCGCGCCGCTGCTGCCGGAGAGCCCGCCGCTGTACCCGGAGGGCGACCTCACCGACGAGCCCGAGATGGTGATGGTCGCGGAACTGATCCGCGAGGCCGCCCTCGAAGGCGTACGGGACGAGCTCCCGCACTCCATCGCGGTCGTGGTGGAGGAGATGATCCCCCGGGAGAACCGCCCGGCGGACCGGCCGCTGCTCGACATCCACGCCAACGTCTACATCGAGCGGCCGAGCCAGAAGGGCATCATCATCGGCCCGAAGGGCTCCCGCCTGAAGGAGGTCGGCATGAAGTCGCGCAAGCACATCGAGGCGCTGCTGGGGACGCCGGTCTTCCTCGACCTGCACGTGAAGGTCGCCAAGGACTGGCAGCGCGACCCCAAGCAGCTGCGCAAGCTCGGCTTCTAGCCGTTCGGGCGGGACGGCCTCTTCAGGCCGCCCGCCGCACCTTCAGCACGTTGTTCGTATGGGTCCCGGGCCGGCCTTCAGGGTCGGTCCGGGCCTGTACGTGTTCCTCCGCCGCCAGCACCGTCCAGGCGCCCTCCGGCAGCTCCAGCTGCGCGAGGACCTGCTCCGGGGTCGGGAAGTCGATCTCCGAGTGGGCGTCCGGGTCCCAGGACGGCCCACCCGCGTGGCCGACCACCAGCAGGACCCCGCCGGGGGCCACGGCGGCGGCGGCCGACCGCAGGATCCGGGCGCGCGGGAAGTCTCCGTAGCTGTGCAGGAAGCACGCCGAGACGAGGTCGAACTCCCCTTCGGGGAAGGACTCGGCGAAGTCGTGCCGCTGCCAGTCGACGCGGTCGGCGACCCCCGCCTCGGCGGCGTGCTCCGCCGCCCGCCCGAGGGCGACCTTCGAGATGTCGGTGCCGGTGACGTGCCACCCCCTGCGGGCCAGCCAGACGGTGTCGGCGCCCTCGCCGCAGCCCAGGTCCAGAGCCCGGCCGGGGGCCAGGTCCTCGGCCTCCCGGACCAGGAGCGCGTTGGCCTTGCCGCTCCAGATGCGGGTGCTCTCGCGGTAGCGGCCGTCCCAGAACTCCTCGCCACCGGCGGGCTCCGCGGCGGGGGCCTGGGCGTGTTCGTGCTGGTGCATGGGGAGCCTTCTTCCTGAACGGGGCCGATGCCTCCGATGCTCCGCCCGCCCCGCCCCTTGGGCAAACTCCGTTGCCGTTCCGGCAAACCGCTACAGCGACGGCTCCGCGATCAGGGCCGTACCGGCGCGCCGGAAGCCGAGGCGGGCGTAGATCCGGGCCACGTCCTCGTCGCCCGCCGAGAGGAACACGGTCCGGACCCCCTGCGCGAGGGCGTCCGAGACCAGCGCCGCCGTGACCGCGAGGGCCAGGCCGCGCCGGCGCGCCGCGGGAAGGGTCCCGACGCCCACGACCTCGGCGACCTGGCCGACCGGGTTGTACTGGCCCGAACACAGCACCACGCCGCCCTGCGCAGCGGCCGCCAGGACGGTCCGGCCCGACGCGATCATCCCGGAGACCCGGGCCCGGCGCGGCTCCACGGACGGGTCCTGCGCCGCCACGGCCAGCTCCGCCGGACCGGCCTCGCCCACCGCCGTGCCCGGCGCCGCGAAGGCCAGCATCGGGACCGTCACCGCCGCGCCCAGCAGGGCGTCGTCCGCGCCGAGCACCCGTACGTCCGGATGCGCGGGAAGGAGGCGCGGGCGGGCCGCGGCGGGGTCCAGCACCATCAGCGGGTGCGCGTGGACGTGCAGCCCGGCAGCTTCCACCGCGGCCCGCAGGGAGGGGGTGGTTTCGGCCACCCACTCGAAGGACTCGGGGACCTTCAGCTCCCGCTGGCGGGCCAGCACCCGCTCCACGTCGGCCACCGAAACCTCCGGGGCGTCCGCGCGGTCCGGGGCGCCCAGCACGGGCCGCGCGTAGTACGGCCAGCCCGCACCCTCCTGGACGAACAGGGTCAGCGGCCCGATGTCCTCGGCCCGCGCCCCACCCGCCCGCGGGGCCGTGTCGTAGTAGCGCTCCAGCGTGGACAGCAGTGTCTTCTCGGTCATTCGAGCCATCCAAGCAAGACGAGGCGTCCAGGGCACCCCCATTACCGGCGGAGCCCCGGCCGCGCAGGGTCCGCGCGCCTACGCCCCCTCCTTCAGCACCCGCGAGATCAGCGTCCGCTGGGCCTCCGTGAGGTTCGGGTCCTGGCAGAGCACCGTGCGCCCGTCCACCGTGATCCGGTACGAGAACCCGTCCCGCACCCGGTCCGCCGGGGGGCCCGGCGGGGCGGGCCGCAGGGCCAGCCGGGCCAGGGCCCGCCACTCGTCCTCTTCGGGCAGGCCCGAGGTGTCCACCTCGGCCCGGCGCTCGATCCCCGCGAAACCGCCCGTCCGCACCACCGAAATCCGCATGCCCGACCTTCTACCCCAGGCCGACCGCCGACCACGCCTTCTGCAGGGCCTGGTGCTCGGCGCCGCCTTCCCCGTACCGGGCCACGGCCGCCTCGACCGTCAGCCGGGCGAAGTCCGTGAACTGCGCGGCCGGGGCCAGCCGCCCGCCCGTCAGGGTGTCGTACCAGATCTGCCCGGCCCGCTCCCAGGCCTTGCCGCCCAGCTCGCTCGCCACGAGGTAGAAGGCGTGGTTGGGGATGCCGGAGTTGATGTGCACCCCGCCGTTGTCGCGCGTGGTGCGCACGTAGCCGTCCATCGTCGCCGGCTGCGGGTCCTTGCCGAGCACGTCGTCCTCGTACGCCGTCCCGGGCGCCTTCATGGACCGCAGGGCCTGGCCGCTGTCGACGCCCGGCCCCAGCAGCCCGGCGCCGATCAGCCAGTCCGCCTCGGCGGCGCCCTGGTCGAGCGAGTACTGCTTGATGAGGGAGCCGAAGACGTCCGACATGGATTCGTTGAGCGCGCCGGACTGGCCGTGGTACTCCAGGTTCGCCGAGTACTGGGTGACCCCGTGCGTCAGCTCGTGCCCGATGACGTCCACCGAGACGGTGAAGTCGAGGAAGAGGTCCCCGTCGCCGTCGCCGAACACCATCTGGCTGCCGTCCCAGAAGGCGTTGTTGTACAGCCGGTCGTAGTGGACGGTGGCGTCGAGGGGCAGGCCGGCGTCGTCGATCGAGTGGCGTCCGAAGGCCTTGAGGTACAGCTCGAAGGTCGCGCCGAGCCCGGCGTAGGCACGGTTGACGCTGACGTCCTTGCTCGCGTCCCCGCCCTCGCTGCGCACTTTCTTGCCGGGCAGCCTGGTGCGGTGCTGGGCATCGTAGATCGTCCGCTCCGGAGTCTCGGGCGGCGTGGCGCCCGGGGCGGGAACGAGGGCGGCCAGCTGCCGCCGGACGCGGTGCGAGGCGTCCAGTTCGAGCGTGTTGCGCGCGGCGGCGGCCCGCTCGGGGAGCTCGGACCGGGCGAGCCGGTCGAGGATGTGCGGCGGCACGACACCGCAGAAGACGGGCCGGCGGCGGGAAACGTGGGAGGCGTCCATCCCGGCAATGTGGCAGTGCGTGACGTCGGTGTCACTAGCGGCGACCATGATTCATTCCCATGTCTGAAACCGGTCGCGTCGCGTTGACGGATCGACCCGACCTCAGGGCATCAAAAGAGGCGTAACTCACAAAGGGGTATAAATCGGACCCCGGGGTCTTGCATACTGAAACAGGTCCTCGCGATACGGCGCGGCTCGGTTAGGCTCGGCCCATCATGCGTTTCGGGCTGCTTCTCCTTAGCTGCCGCGGCGAGGGTCTGTAGTCGTAGGCCGGCCCCCTCCCCGCGGAGTTTGGTGTTGCGGTTTTTACGACCGCCGTCGGCCGTCCCAGCGAACTACACGCGGACACGCGAGGAGCCCAACGCCATGAGCCAGCAGCCTTTTGTCGGTCGCCCCACGCCCATCACCAACGCGACCCACTCCCAGAAGCCCTCCGGGATGCCGATCCACAAGTACGGCCGGTACGAGCAGGTGGACATCCCGGACCGCACCTGGCCGGACGCCCGCGTCACCAAGGCTCCGCGCTGGCTGTCGACCGACCTGCGCGACGGCAACCAGTCGCTGATCGACCCGATGACCCCCGCCCGCAAGCGCGAGATGTTCGACCTGCTGGTGCGCATGGGCTACAAGGAGATCGAGGTCGGCTTCCCCTCCTCCGGCGACACCGACTTCGCCTTCGTGCGCTCCATCATCGAAGAGGGCGCGATCCCGGACGACGTCACCATCTCCGTCCTGACCCAGGCCCGCGAGGACCTGATCGAGCGGACCGTGGAGTCGCTGGTCGGCGCCAAGCGCGCCACCGTGCACCTGTACAACGCGACCGCCCCGACCTTCCGCCGGGTCGTCTTCCGCGGCTCCAAGGAGCAGATCAAGCAGATTGCCGTCGACGGCACCCGCCTGGTCATGGAGTACGCCGAGAAGCTGCTGGGCCCCGAGACCACCTTCGGCTACCAGTACAGCCCGGAGATCTTCACCGACACCGAGCTGGACTTCGCCCTGGAGGTCTGCGAGGCCGTCTGTGACGTCTGGCAGCCGGCCGAGGGCCGCGAGATCATCCTGAACCTGCCCGCCACCGTGGAGCGCTCCACGCCGTCCACGCACGCGGACCGCTTCGAGTGGATGTCCCGCAACCTGACCCGCCGCGCGCACGTCTGCATCTCCGTACACCCGCACAACGACCGCGGCACCGCCGTGGCCGCCGCCGAACTGGCCCTGATGGCCGGCGCCGACCGCATCGAGGGCTGCCTGTTCGGGCAGGGCGAGCGCACCGGCAACGTCGACCTGATCACGCTGGGCATGAACCTGTTCTCCCAGGGCATCGACCCGCAGATCGACTTCTCGCAGATCGACGAGATCCGTCGCACCAGCGAGTACTGCAATCAGATGGAGGTCCACCCGCGCCACCCCTACGCGGGCGACCTGGTCTACACCGCCTTCTCCGGCTCCCACCAGGACGCCATCAAGAAGGGCTTCGACGCCATGGAGGCCGACGCGGCCGCCCAGGGCAAGACCGTGGACGACATCGAGTGGGCGGTCCCCTACCTGCCCATCGACCCGAAGGACGTCGGCCGCTCCTACGAGGCCGTCATCCGGGTCAACTCGCAGTCCGGCAAGGGCGGCATCGCGTACGTCCTGAAGAACGACCACAAGCTGGACCTGCCGCGCCGCATGCAGATCGAGTTCTCCCGGATCATCCAGGCCAAGACCGACGCCGAGGGCGGCGAGGTCACGCCGAAGGCGATCTGGGACGTCTTCTCGGACGAGTACCTGCCCAACCCCGAAAACCCGTGGGGACGCATCCAGCTGCGCTCCGGCCAGACCACCACCGACAAGGACGGCACGGACACGCTGACCGTCGAGGCGGTCGTGGACGGCGTGGAGACCGTGCTGAACGGCACCGGCAACGGCCCGATCTCGGCCTTCTTCGACGCGCTGGCCGGCATCGGCATCGACGCCCGCCTGCTGGACTACACCGAGCACACGATGAGCGAGGGCGCCTCCGCCGTGGCCGCCTCGTACATCGAGTGCGCGATCGACGGCCGCGTCCTGTGGGGCATCGGCATCGACGCCAACACCACCCGCGCCTCCCTGAAGGCGGTCATCTCCGCCGTCAACCGCGCGGGCCGCTGATCCGCCGCTGACGCAGCCCCGCCCCTCCCACCGGAGGAGGCGGGGCTGAGCCATGTCAGGGCCGGTTCCGGGCCGCTCCGGGCGGGGGCGCAGACCGGCCAAGTACGGCAGTCGGCGGATGTTGTCTTGTCACACGGCTGACGCATCCTCACCGATGTGGCTAACATCACGCCAACCCGGCGATGTTGCCGGAGGGTTACGGAGGTGCGACGTGCTGCCAGTTCGGGGTGGGGACGGCCGGAAGCTGACGGTCTGGGGCATCCGTACCACCTGGTGCACCGTGGGGGACGGGGAGTTCTTCTGCCCCGACTGCGGTGGCGACCGGAACTACCGCCGGCGCACCGGGCGCCGCCGGTTCACCGTCCTCGGGGTCCCGCTGCTGCCGCGCGGGTACGCCGGGCCCGTGGTGGAGTGCCAGGGCTGCCGGCAGCGCTTCGGCACCGACGCGCTGGACCACCTGACCACCACCCGCTTCTCCGCCCTGCTGCGCGACGCCGTGCACACCGTGGCCCTGGCCGTGCTGGCCGCCGGCGGGACCGCCTCGCGCAGCGCGCTGGAGGCCGCTGTGGGCGCCGTACGGGCCGCCGGGTTCCAGGACTGCACCGAGGAGCAGCTGGAGTCCCTCGTGGAGGCGCTGGCCACCGACGAGGGCCGGCTCGGGCTGTACGACGGCCCCGAGTGCTGCGGGGCCGCCCTGTCGATAGAGCTCCACGAGGCGCTCGAGCCGCTGGCACCGCACCTGGCTGCCGCGGGGCGTGAGTCGATGCTGCTGCAGGGCGCTCGTATCGCGCTCGCGGACGGGCCGTACATCCCGGCCGAGCGCGAGGTGCTGGCCACGGTGGGCGCGGCGCTGCGGATCGACTCGGACGAGGTCGCGCGGCTGCTCTCCGCGGTCCGGGCGCCGTAGCCGTACGGGGCCGAAACCGCTCGGCCGGACGTAACGATCCGGCCTCGCACCCCCGGTTTCGAGCCGCTCGCGGTCCCGCGCGAACCTCGGAGCCGAGCGCTCCGGGCCCGGGGGTCCACCCCTCGGACGCCCGGAGCGCCGCGCTCGGGTTTGCGCGGCCGAACGCCCGCAAACGCTTTACCCGCACGTCAGCCCGCCCCTGCTTCGCGTTCGCGCAGCGGGGGCGGGCGCTTCGGTGTGCCCGGGTGCGTACTCCATGGCCAGGGCCCCCGCCATGGGAGAAACCTACAGATCTGGCATCACCAAACGTCAACACTTTGTAGAAGTCGACGATATCTGTGAGGACCCCCACAGGCGTTCAATTCCGGTCACACGACGAGACGCCGCCGGTAACACCGCGGGGCTTCGATTCACGTGAATTCACTGACAACCCTGGCGGACCAACGGGTTAGCGACCCACTCCGAGCAGGGATGACCAGATCTCCTCTCGTTACCTACCTCATTGAAGGGCAAGGCAGAGATGGCACGTGTCGCCGCCCGGCTTTCCGCCAACGGAGAGCAGAGCACGCACCCGGTCGACGAGGTGCTCCCCCTCCCCAAGCTCGCGCTGTACGGCTTCCAGCACGTACTCGCCTTCTACGCCGGCGCGGTGATCGTCCCGATCATCGTGGGAGGCGCCCTCGGGCTCACCACCGAGCAGCTGGTCTACCTGATCAACGCCGACCTGTTCACCTGCGGCATCGCCTCGATCATCCAGGCGTGGGGCATCGGCCGGGTCGGGGCGCGCCTGCCCCTGATCCAGGGCGTCACCTTCACCGCGGTGTCCCCGATGATCGCCATCGGCCTCGGGGCGGGCGGCGGGACGGCGGGCCTGCTCGTGGTCTACGGCGCGGTCATCACGGCCGGCATCGCCACCTTCGCCTTCGCCTGGCTGCCCCCCAAGGCCTTCCGTACGGTCATGAGGCTCTTCCCGCCGGTCGTCACCGGCACGGTCATCACCGTCCTCGGCATCGTGCTGATCCCCGTCGGCCTGAACGATGCGGCGGGCGGCGTCGGCAGTCCCGACTTCGGCGACCCCAAGCACTTCGCCTACGCCGGCGGCACGATGCTCTTCATCCTCGTCCTGATGAAGCTCGGCAAGCCCTTCCTCTCCAGCATCTCCATCCTGCTCGGCCTGGTCGGCGGCACCCTCGTCGCCTTCCTGCTCGGCGACGCCAAGTTCGGCGACGTGAGCCACTCGGACTGGATCGGCATCACCACCCCGTTCCACTACGGAGCCCCGAAGTTCGCGTGGTTCCCGATCCTGCTGATGCTCATCGTCATGCTGATCACCATGGTCGAGACCACCGGTGACACGTACGCCGTCGGCGACATCGTCGGCAAGGAGATCGACAGCGAGACCGTGGCCCGGGCCCTGCGCGCCGACGGAGCCGCGACCGCCCTCGGCGGCATCCTCAACTCCTTCCCGTACGTGGCCTTCGCCGAGAACGTCGGCCTGGTCCGCATGACCAAGGTCAAGAGCCGGTTCGTCGTCGTCGCGGCCGGTGTCTTCATGATCGTCCTCGGTCTGATCCCGAAGGCCGCCGCGATCGTCGCCGCGGTCCCGCACGGAGTGCTCGGCGGCGCGGCGACGGTGATGTTCGCCATGGTGGCCCTGGCAGGCATCCAGACCCTGGCCAAGGTCGACCTCAAGGAAGAGAAGAACGCGCTCGTCGTGGGCGTCTCCCTGGCCTTCGCGCTGCTGCCCGCCACGGTCCCGGTGCTCTTCAAGGACCACATGGACGCGGACCTCTCCTCGCTCCTCAACAGCGGCGTGACGCTCGGTGCCACGGCCGCGATCGTCCTGAACCTGATCTTCAACGGCCTCGGCAAGGACGACGCGCACAGCGTCCCCCGGGTCGAGCTGCCCGCCCAGGCGGCCGCCCCGGCCGAGGCCGAGACGGTCGCCGAGGCCGCCGTCGGCGTCGCGGTCGCGGCCACGGCCGGCGGCGGCGAGAAGGCCGACGGGGACGACGCGTCGACACCCGCGACCTGAGCCTCCCCAGGGGTGACGGCCCTGCGTCCGGACCCGGGTCCGGACGC